>JANXTA010000157.1 GCA_025356395.1 Betaproteobacteria bacterium | reverse complement strand
GCTTGTGAAGGGCCATCAACATGCAGCTGAATCTCCTCGGTTGGCAGCAACGAGCCGATCCACCAATGCTCTCATGACATCCCGCGCCATGAACAGTGGGTAGCGTCTCGGATCTATGCAATCATCCGGGATTAGACAGCTGGCGACGCTGCGCGTAGGCGACACGAAGAACCACAAGCCGCACGTCGTGTACCTCTCGAAGCTCGCGCTTGCAATCGTCAAGGCCAGGGCCAAAGGCCGCGCGCCTGAAGACCTTCTCTTCCCACGGCAGCCGCAGAAGACTCTCGACAAGATCAGGGCGGCCAGCGAGCCCTTCTCAATGCACGACCTGCGCCGCACGTTCGCCACGATCGCGGGCAGTCGCGTGCCGGCCTACGTCCTCAAGGCGATGATGAACCACGCGTCGAATGGCGACGTTACGGCCGAGCACTACCTGCACTTCGGCGAGACCGAACTGCGCGCCGGATGGAAGACCGTCGCTGATCACATCGAGACGCTGGTGAAGGCGAAGAAGCCGCGCGCAAGGGGAGCAGCGTGAACGCCGCAGATCAGCTGAAATTGCTTCAAGCGATGGGAGAGCTTTTCTCGAAGTATGAGATTGAGAAAGGGGACTGGCCGGCCCTTGCGTTTCGACTCGCAGCGGAGCACGAGCCGACAGTCGCGAGGACGCTCAAAGGCGGGCCGCGCAAGACCAAACCTACGAAGTGGACATCAGCGCGCAAGCTCCAACTATGGGTAGACGTCCAACTCCGAGGGAAGCCGATTAAAAGCGCCGTCTACCAGGCCGTGCGGAGCGGCCGCTATCCGCCGGGAATAAATCTCGATGCGCGGCGGGTGGCTGAAGCTCGAAAGGACCCGCTGGTGCAGGGGTTTGAACGCGCGCGCGCGCACATGGGCGCTGCCAAGTTTGCAGAGGCCATGGAAGGTGTCGACTTCGCGAAGATAGCTGATGACATGGACCGCTTCGAAAAGCTGAAACGTGACGCTGGCGTCGACACTCTGCCTATGGGAAAGACCTTGCTCGGCGGTTGATCCACGGAAATCTTCGGCGGAATCCTTCGACGAGGATTTCGCCGGCGCAGCCTCCTGCAATCGCATCCAACCGGATGCATTGATTGAGGCCGCCATGCATACCGCAACCGCCCCACAGTTCGTGGATGAGAAGCGCATCGCCGAACTTTTCCCGTTGTCCCGGTCCTTCCTCCAGAAGGACCGCAGCAAGGCGCGCCGTATCCCCTACTGCAAGGTAGGCGGCAAGGTGCTGTATCGGCCCGACGCGGTCGCCGCAGCGCTCGATGCGATGACCGTCGGCGGCCTCGCACCGAAGGGTCGGCGATGAGCACTGGCCCCCAGCGACCCGACGTCTTCATATCCGACGTCGAGCGCGCGCGCCTTCTCCGAGGGCACGACCGCCACGTCGCGACGCTTCGCAGCGCCCGACGCGACGCTTTTGAGCGCCTGGCGCAGCAGTTGAACAAGCACGCTACCACCCTGCGCCCACATGACAAAACAGCGGCTAAGCCCTGACCGGCCGCCACTGTAAAGACTCTTTACTCGAGACGCATCATGCCCGATTCCACGCCCGCATTGCAAGAGTTTCAAGTCGCCACACCCAGCGACGAAGGTCGGCTGCTCGACGTCGCGATTTTCGAGAGCGTCACCACCGTACTCCGGCCCGAGCGCCGCGTCGTGACGCTCCCGACGCTCGCGTCGATCATCAGCGATCCGAAGACCTACGCTTCGAAAGAAGCCTGCGACCTGCTCGTCATGGGCACCTTCGGCCCGACCCGTAACCCGAACGCCCTGCAGGGCAAGCTCGGAAGCTACCGGTGGTTAGGCAATCGGCTTTCAGTGTCGGGTATCGAGGGCGACCACGACGCCGGCACGATGGAGCCCAGGGAAGCAGTCGAGCTTCTTGAGGCCGCTGGCATCCGCGCGCTGGTCTACACGTCGGCCAACAATCGCGTGCTCGACCTGCCGAAGTACAACGGTGGCCCACGGTGGCGCGTCCTGGCGCCGCTGTCGAAGGACTGTACGCCGAGCGAGCGCGCTGCGTTCGTCGATCTTCTCAACGGCGTCCTGCGCGGTGCGCTCGGCCCGGAGTCGTGGAACACCGACCGCTCGTATTACTACGGGCGCGTGGAGGATGTCGCGTTCGAGATGTTCCTTACCGAAGGCGACTACCTCGACCTCGATCTAATCGGCATCGCACCGATCAGCAAGCCCCGCAAAGCGTCTGCCAATACGACCGCTGCCACGCCCGACGTCGCCATGCCCGAACTGTTGCCCGAGGCTGAACTGCCTACGCTCGACTCCCTCGGTCTCGACGACAACGCTCGCGCCGTGCTAATCGACGGCGACTTCGGCGACGACGCCTCGAAGCGGTTGGCGCAGGCCACGGCCAATCTCTATCGGCGCCTTGGCAAGGACGACGGCGTGGCCTACGACGGCGTGGTGCTCTCGCTGCTATTCGGCAACCCGTATGTCGCGAGCTACGTTGGAACGAAACGTAGCGGCGACGACGAGGCTCTCGACTTCCTGTGGAAGTATCACTGCCTCAAGGAGCGGCGATGGGCCAATGGCGACTACGTGCTGGGCGAGTTCGACGTGATCGTTTCGGAGCCCGGCGCAGTTTCGTTGCCAAACTTCACGCGCAACAGGATGGGCCTGATTCTCGGCACCGTACCGAACATCCTGAAGGCTCTGCGCGCACCTCACGTCTGCGGCTGGAAGATCGGGCGCGACTTGTTCACCGACGACATCATGATCGCGCCGGATGGCACCGACGAGTGGCGGACACTGATCGACGACGACATCACCGCGATGCGCGAGCACCTGATGCGCGATCCAAAAGGGGGCTTCACGAAGGTCGCAAAAGACGAAGCGCGCGACGTGGTCTCACTGGTCGCTCGCGAGAATCAGTTCGACAGCGCGACGCGGTGGCTTTCCACGCTGCAGTGGGACGGTGTCGAACGCGTCGCCGGCTTCTGCGCTCGCTACTTGGGCGCTGAGGACACGCCCTATACCCACGCCGTTGCCCGATACCTGTGGTCTGCGCTTGCAGGCCGTGTGATGCACCCAGGCGTCAAGTGCGACATGGTTCCTGTGCTGATCGGGGCCCAGGGCCTTCGGAAGTCGTCGGCGGTATTCCCCTCGTTATAGATTTTGAAAATAGGGGGTAAGAGGGGTGGAGAGAGAGGGGAGGGGAAACAGAAGGAAATTCAGCGTCACCCTCCGTCACCCGTCACCCTTTCACCCCCACCGTGGCACTGAACTTGGCGAAACGTGCAAGGTGCTTTAGTGATGGCACCAGAGTTTTCGGACCAGTACGCGCATGCGCGGGTAGCAGCAGGCAAACAGCGCCCCTGTGGCGCATCGAAGGGGCTTTTTCTGCAGGTTCGCTTTAGGAGACACGACCATGCAACCAAAACTCCAGGCCGCGAAGAAGCGCGCCTTCCTCACCACCCTGGCCGATCTCGGTGCAGTCGCGACGGCGTGCCGGGCCCTGGGCTTACCGCGGTCGGCCGTGTACGAGTGGCGCGACGCCGATCCCGAATTCGCCGAAGGATGGGAGCGCGCGATGGACTGCGCTGCGGCCGTGCTCGAGGCCGAGGCTCTGCGCCGCTCAGTGACGGGCGTCGAGAAGCCGATCTACCAGGGTGGTGTGCTGGTAGGCACCGAGCGGGTGTATTCCGACCGGCTGCTCGAGGTACTGCTGCGCGCCGCGAACCGGGCCAAGTACGGCACCACGTTCGTAGACTCGAAGACGACCGGCGCCGTCATGCTCAAGGTCATCACCGGCGTGCCGGACCGGGACGAGGACGGACAGAGCAACGCGCGCACGCATGACGTCATCGACCTCGAGCACGACGATGAGGGGGGCCCGCGATGCCGCATCGACCGCGTGCGCCTGGCGAATCCGACAGAGGGCCTGGCATGACGGACCGCATTCGGCGCCGCCGCGCGATGGTCCGCGTCGGCCTGCTCGACTTCCTGGCCACTGCCTCGTGGCGCCTGCAGCGGTACACGACGATGCGCGAAAAGCTCGAGGACCTGATCGAGGACGCGCGAGCGGACGTGCGCATCGTTCATCACGCAGTCGACCAGTTCAACCTCGACGCGGGCCTGGGCCGCGCGGACCACTGACGACGATGAGGGGGGCCCGCATCAGCGCGCCGAACGATTGCGGCTGACGGACGACCACGCAAACGACGCAGCCGTGGGGTGCGTATGAGCTGTCGCGCTCTCGCGAGCTTCTCGACATGGCGGCCGGCTTCAAGATCAGTCTGTGCTCACCGCGGCGGGCAGAGCACATCAGCCGCGCCATGAACCAGTTGGAAAGCGCGAACGTGTTGAGAAAATTACGGATGGAAGGGGGTCTCTCGTCCCATGAATGCTTCTGCCTCAACTGCCTCAACCTGCCTCAATTGCCAATTGGGGCGCGTGAAACGCCTTTGGGGTGAACTTACAAGCCCGATGAACTGCTGCTGCTTAAGCCCGCAAAGGGTTTACAAAAGGGTGAAGCGCAACGAACGCGGCTGGCGGATGGGCGAGATTCATCCGAAGGTGTACCTGACCGATCACGAGGTCGACCTGATGCGGTCCACCCTGATCGCGCTGTTTCTGTCTAGGGACAGCTCAATCGTTCGTTCCGAGCTTCGCCCTTAACGACCGACCAACGCAACCACAGACCGGGGTGGGTTAGATTTACTGCGGTGTTTTAGCAGTTGATGGGTCAGATTTACTTCGGCGTCGAGGTACCGCATTGTCCGTCAGTGCCCTTTTGCCACAGGAAAGGATTTCGCAAGCATGTGGGTTTCAGGGTCTCCGACATCATTGCTTATGCGATGCATCTATAGCGGTCCGGATATCGCGCGTCCTTGAGGCGAGCGGAGGGAAAAGACGATGTGGAAGAAATTGGTCCGCACGGCGATCGTCACGCTGCTTCTGTCGACGACTGCCGGCTGCGCGGCTCTCTCCCAACAAAAGTACGAGGTCGTCACCAGGGAGCCGGGCGACCGCATGCTCGGCCCGCGGATGGACATCAGGCCGTATGCGGTCGAGGACCTCCCCTTCGCGTGGCTTGCGAACGCGGCCTACGGGCGTTCGCCCGCCGGACAGAAGGCCCATGCGGAACTCCCGGCGAACGCATGCCCTGAACCTGACGTGGTGCTCGGTACATTGGGCTGGGTACCCTGGCCCGATTTTCCGGACCCGGAATTGGCCGCGACCATCGAACCTTCTCATCTGCGCGTGGAGATTTGGTACCGCCGTGACGATCCCGCCGTCGCGGTGACTTTTGGAGGCACCGTCGTGGGCAACGACAAAGATCTTCTCGCGAATATCCGCTGGTTCCTGCCCAAGTCCTTCCTCTCCGAACATCCTGACGAGTACACGACGATAGTCCAGCATGTCGCTCCAAAATTCGCAGAAGAATTCCAACGCCGCCTTTCGTCGCCGGATCCGGAATGGGCATTCCTGAAAAAGGCCAAGCTCTATTCCACCGGTCACTCGCTGGGCGGTGGTCTCGCGCAACAGTTCGCTTATTCGTTGCCGCCAAATGCCCCACGCAAGGTGACGAAGGTGTATGCCTTCGATCCGTCGCCGGTCACCGGCTATTTAAGCGTGAGTCAGGAGACTCGAGACCACAATCGGATGGGTCTGTCGATCGATCGTATCTACGAACGCGGTGAAGTGCTGGCGCTGCTCCGGTCACTGACGAGTTTCATTTACCGGCCGAGCAAAGAGAACGCCATGATCCGGGGCATCCGCTACAGTCTTTTCTATCCTTCGACGCCGGTCGGCGGTCACTCGATCAGTCACCTGTCCTGCGAATTGAGCAAAGTGGTTTCCGGAAAGGCATTCGTGGATCTGGAGGTAAGATGAGTTTTCCACCGGAACTGCAAAGGGCAGAAGACGCGCTGATCCGCCATCGCCGGGACGTGGCCCGGGTGAACGGCGGTCCGAAGATCGGCATTGCTTGCTCTGGCGGTGGAATTCGCAGTGCCACGGTTTGTCTCGGCGCGTTTCAGGCCTTGGCGCGAAACGATCTGCTGCGCAGGATCGATTACATCTCGACTATATCCGGGGGTGGTTATTTCGGATCGTTCCTCGGAAGCATGTATCGCCCGCAAAACCCGGATGAACAAGCGTATCCCGAATCGATTCCGGATGTCGTCACGGAGGACTTGGCGAACGATCAATCGACGCCGGTGAAATGGCTGCGTAAGAACGGGCGGTATATCGCGCCGAACGGACCCGCGGACTATTTCAACATCGCGGCGATCTACATTCGCAACTGGCTCGGCGTCCAGTATGTGGTGGGCATCACCTTCATCACCTTGTTCTTGTTGTTGATCGCCGTTCGCAGCTTGGCATCATGGCAATGGGGCGCCGTTTTCAGCCTCTCGCATCGGTCCACTGCGATCGGGCCGCTCAACCTGGAGTGGAGTCCCTACCTCCTGCTGCCGACCGGGGCATTCGTGCTTTTCTCGATTCCACTTGCATGGTCCTTCTGGCTGACCCAGTACTCGTCCAATGAAGAGGGGCTGGTGCTCAAGCAGAAGACGTCGGACGCGCGATCGATCGGCGACCTTCTCCGCAACAACTGGGTGTTGTGGGCGACGCTCTTCGTGATCGTAGCGTCCACCGCCGTGTGGTTGATAGGCCGATCACAACAAGCCGGGGAGCCGAGCTGGGGTTACAACGTCATGGCGGCTATAGCGATTCTCGGTGTGCTGACCCTCATCTGCTGGTCTCTCACCGAACGCGCGATTGCGAAGCGGCACTCGGCGCCGACGTCCGACGAAGCATTCTTGCAGCTTAAGCAGAGCCTCATCAGGAATCTTCTCTCCGACTGGCTGGCGACGTCATTGAAGGTAGTCGCTGCACTCGCGGCAATCGCGCTGATCGACTCGCTTGCGCAGAGCAGTTACGCATTCCTGGTCAGCCCCGAACACAGCGGCGGCCCCACACTAGCCGCCTCGTCGCTCCTCACCGTGATGCTCGCGACGGTCCATAAGCTCGCGCCTCTGCTGCAACGGAAGAAAGGCACGCAGTCCAGCTGGTCACTCTGGTCCATCGCGTCGGCCGCAGGTCTCGTGATGCTCGTTTTGATCGTCCTCACCTGGGATGTTGCGGCCTATGCCCTCGCTTTCCATGGGCGGGCGATCGACTGGAGGGGATCGACGTTGCTGATCACGCTGCTGATCTGCCTCGTCATCGGCATCGTGCTGACGCTCCTGACCGCTCAGACTATGTCGTTCCTGAACCTGTCATCCCTGCAGGCGTTCTACAGCGCCCGGCTGCGACGTGCCTATTTGGGCGCGAGCAATCCGACGCGCACGGAATCGATCGCTCCTGGAAACCACTCGCCGTCGACGCTGCTGGCGGGACCGATCCGCGAGTTGTCCATTCGCCGGGACGTGGCGGGCGACGACCGCGCGTGGGCCGACTACGAGCCGCACCGGTACGGCGGGCCGCTGCACCTGATCGGCGTGACCGTGAACCATACGATCGGCAAGGGCTCGGACATCGACCTGCGGGATCGCAAGGGCTACACGATGACGATCGGACCCAGCGGCATGAGCGCCGACGTCGGGTCGCACGCGCTATTCGAGTTGGACCGAAAGACGCTCGTTCCATTACCTTGCCCTGCGGGAGTCGTTCCCGTCTTCGGCAAGGCCGGAGAGGCCGCCAATGCGGAAGCGTGCACGCTCAGTCGCTGGATGGCGATCTCGGGCGCGGCGTTCTCGACCGGACTCGGAGCCAATACGCGTACAGGCATCAGCGTGCTGCTCGGCACGGCGAACGTGCGGCTTGGCTACTGGTGGTACGGCGGCGCCGGATGCGACCAGCCGGCGTCGTCATTGAGAAGTGCATTCCGCACGCAGTCCTATCTTGGCAGCGAATTCCTCGGTCGCTTCGCCGGCAATGCGTACAAGCACTGGTATTTGTCGGATGGTGGCCATTCGGAAAATACGGGCGCGTACGAACTGATCCGTCGTCGGTTGCCTGTAATCGTATTGCTCGACAATGGCGCCGATCGCGAATACGCATTCGACGATTTCGGCAATCTGGTTCGCCGGGTTCGAATCGATTTCGGCGCCGAAATATCCCCGTTGTCCAAGACGCGATATGCACGCTGGCACATCGACAAGAAAATCGCCGTGCCCTCCGGACTGTGCAGCCTGCGCCGCAGTCACATCGGCGAGATGGGGGTGTCTTTGGCGGAGCATGCGATCGCGCTGTTCATCGTGACCTACGAGGAGACGCAGGAGCAGTCGCTGCTGATCCTAGCGAAGCCGACGCTGACCGGCGACGAACCTAAGGATGTCATGAACTACGCCGTCACCCATCCGGCCTTTCCGCAGGAGCCGACGAGCGACCAGTTCTTCGATGAAGCCCAGTGGGAAAGCTATCGCAGGCTGGGTCAGCACATCGGGGAGAAGGTCTCCGTTCTCATCGACGGCATGTGAAACCGCCGTCGCCGGACGGTCCTCAGTTACCGAGGATCGCGTCGGCCGCTTTCTCGCCGATCATGTAGACGGCGCTCACGATGAAGAAACCCGGTATGCGCGGAAAGACCGATGCGTCCACGACGCGCAGGCCGGTCGTCCCATGCACCTTGAAGTCGCTCGACAACACACCGCCGCCGTTCCGGCTGCCGATGGGACAGGTACAGGATGCGTGATGGCCCCACGCCTGGTCACGCACGTAGGCTGCGAGGTCGGCATCCGACTGGACCTGCTCGCCGGGCAATTCTTCCCTGGCGATAAGGCCGCTGTCCTTCATCCTGCGCGTCAATTGGCGAACGAACTTGATGCCTTCGACCACCGACTGCAGATCCTCGCCGGTAGCATCGCTGCCTTCCTCGAAGTACCTGAAATTGATCAGAGGCGTATCGCGCGGATCGCCCGATCGAAGTGTGACCTCTCCGGCGCGATTGACTGTCGAGTTGCAATAGGTTGTTCTGGCCGAGTCGCGAGGCTGGAGGTCTGAAGCCGAGAGCGGAGTGCGGTCGTCTCGCGTTGTAGAAGTTGACGAAGGCCGGCAGCAACGCGGTGCGCTCAGCGCTGTTGTCGTAGCTG
>JANXTA010000122.1 GCA_025356395.1 Betaproteobacteria bacterium | reverse complement strand
GAGAGAGAGAGAGAGAGAGAGAGAGAGAGTGGATTATGTACCTCATGATAACAGTCGACCTACTGAGACCATCATGCATGTCTACCTGTCGCAGGCACGGACGTCGGCACCTGGGACTACACGCACTCCGTCGCGCACCCGGACCTGGACCCTGCTGAGATTGCCGGCAGGCACCGGCTGCGCGTCGTCGAGGACGCGGCGCAGAGCTTCGGCAGCAATTGGGATGGCAAGACCATCGGCTCGACCGGCGACTTCGTCTCGTTCAGTTTCCACGCGAACAAGAACATCACGACCATCGAAGGCGGATGCCTCGTACTGAACGACGAGGACGAGGCGAAGCTCGCCGAGCAGTACCGGCTGCAAGGCGTCGTGCGCTCGGGACTCGATGGCATGGAGGTCGAGCGGGTCGGCGGCAAGTACAACCTCACCGACGTCGCCGCCCGCGTCGGCCTCGGGCAGCTACCGCATCTCGAGTCGTTCACGCAGACGCGCCGTGCGCTCGCCCGTCACTACTTCGACTGCTTCGATGCCGCGTTCCTGAACGACATCGATTGCCGCCTGCCGGTCGCCGACTTCACGCAGAGCAACTGGCACATGTTCCAGGTGATCCTGCCCGAGGCGCATCTCGCGAAGCGCGGCATGAAGCGCGCGGGCGTGATGGCCGCACTCGCCGATCGCGGCGTCGGCACCGGCGTCCACTATCCGGCGCTGCATCTGTTCGCGCTCTATCGCCGCCTCGGCTGGAAAGAAGGCGACTTTCCGCATGCCGAATACGCCGGTCGCAACACACTCACGCTGCCGTTGTTCCCGACGATGACGAACGGCGATGTCGAGCGTGTGGTCGACAGCTTGCAAGCGGCGTTGCGCGGATGAGCATCGTCGAACAGGTCGAATGGCCGCGCGCATCACGTCCCGGCGAGCTCGCGGACCGATCGGCCCAAGTGCTGCCCGATGTGCTGAGCATCGATGTCTCGGTGGTCGTGCCCGTTTACAACGAAGAGGCCGGGCTGCACCAGCTCTTCGCACGTCTCTATCCATCGCTCGACGCGATCGCCGCGTCGCGCGGCATCCGCTACGAGATCATCTTCGTCAACGACGGCAGCCGCGACCGTTCGGCAGCCATCCTGTCGGACCAGTTCCGACTGCGGCCCGACGTCACGCGTGTCGTGCTGTTCAACGCCAACTACGGCCAGCACGCGGCCATCATGGCGGGCTTCGAACGGGTGCGCGGCCAGTGCATCGTCACGCTTGACGCGGACTTGCAGAACCCGCCCGAAGAGATCGTCAAGCTGATCGACGCGATGCGGGCCGGCCACGACTATGTCGGCACGATCCGCCAGGCGCGCAAGGACTCGGCGTGGCGCAAGGCCGCGTCGCGCGCGATGAACCGCATCCGCGAGCGCATCACGCACATCACGATGACCGACCAGGGCTGCATGCTGCGCGCCTACGACCGCCGCATCGTCGAGACCATCAACCAGTGCCGCGAGATCAACACGTTCATTCCGGCTCTGGCCTACACCTTCGCGAACAACCCGGTCGAGATCGAGGTCACGCACGCCGAGCGCGCCGCGGGTGAATCGAAGTACTCGCTGTACGCGCTGATCCGCCTCAACTTCGACCTCGTCACCGGCTTCTCGGTAGTGCCGCTGCAGGCCTTTTCGTTGTTCGGCGCGATCCTGTCCGTGGCATCCGCGGTGCTGGTGGTCTGGCTGGCGTTGCGACGTATCTTCGTCGGGCCGGAAGCCGAAGGGCTGTTCACGCTGTTCGGCATCGCCTTCTTCCTGATCGGCGTGACGCTGCTCGGAATCGGCCTGCTGGGCGAATACATCGGTCGCATCTACGAAGAGGTGCGTGGCCGACCTAGGTGGATCGTGCAGGGCGTGCTCGAACGCGACGTCGACACGAAGACGGTCGGCTGATGGCGGCACGACCGAAGGCCGTCGTCTTCGCGTATCACAACGTCGGAGTCCGCTGTCTCCTGACGCTCCTGGCGCGCGACATCGACGTCGACCTCGTCGTCACCCATCGCGACAACCCCAGCGAGACGATCTGGTTCGCCAGCGTGCACGACACGGCCAGCGAGCATGACATCCCGACCGTGTTCGCCGAGGATCTCGATGCTGTCGCGCTGCAAGCGAAGGTCGCGGGCCTCTCACCGGACTTCATCTTCTCCTTCTACTTTCGCAACATGCTGCCCGCCGCGATCCTGTCGCTGCCCAAGAAGGGCGCCTACAACATGCACGGCTCGCTGCTGCCGAAGTACCGCGGCCGCGTGCCGATCAACTGGGCGATCATCCACGGCGAGAGCGAGACCGGCGCGACGCTCCACGAGATGGCGCTCAAGCCCGATGCCGGCGCGATCATCGCGCAGACCTCCGTGCCGATCCTGCCCGACGATACGGCGCGCGAGGTCTTCGTCAAGGTCACCGTGGCCGCCGAACAGACCCTCTGGCGCGCGCTGCCCGACCTGATCGATGGACATCCGTTCCGCATCCCCAACGAACTCTCGAAAGGCTCCTACTTCGGCGGCCGCAAGGCCGACGACGGGCGCATCGACTGGCATGCGAGCGCCGTAGCGATCCACAACCTGGTGCGCGCCGTGGCGCCGCCGTACCCGGGCGCCACGACGATCATCGACGGCCTGCCGATCACGATCGCGCGCACGCGGCTGTCGCGCGAAGTCGTGAGCGGCAGCCGCGCGGATGACCCCGCGATCCTCGTCCAGGGCGATCGCTGCCTCGCGTGCTGCGGCGACGGCCGATGGCTCGAGATCCTCGCTGCATCGATCGATGGACAGCAGCTGGACGGCGCCGCACTGGCCGCGCGCCTCGGCGACGGCCCGCACCTGGCGGAGTCCGTATGACGAAGACGACGCCGCTGGTCGTGCTGTGGAGCAAGCATCGCGTCGAGGGCCTGACCGACGGCATCTTCGCGGTGGCGATGACGCTGCTGGTGATCGAACTGAAGGTGCCCGATCCGCATTTGATCCACAGCCAGCAGGAACTCGCCCAGGCGCTCGCGGACCTGACGCCGAAGGCGTTGTCGTGGGTGATCAGCTTCCTCGTGCTGGCGACGTTCTGGATCTCACACCACCGCCTGTTCCACTACGTCCGCCAGGTCGACACGGGCCTGCTCTGGCGCAATATCTGGCAGCTCATGTTCGTCAGCCTGATGCCGTTCTCGGCGGCGCTGCTCGGCGAATTCTCGACGACCAACATCGCGCAGGTTGCCTACAACGGCAACATGGTGATCCTCGGCCTGCTCGGGCTCTGGAAGATCCAATACGTCCGCCGGCATCCGGAGCTGGCGAGCCATCCGATGGAACCCGGGACGTATCATGCGACGGTGTTCCGGATCGGCGGGCTCGTCGTCGCGGGCCTCGCCGCGATGGGCCTGGCGCTCACGCTGAACACGTCGTTCGCCACACTTACGTACCTGTCGATGATTCCGCTCGGACGCTACGGGCGACATCTGGAACGCAGGGCGAGAGCCGGCACTGCGCCCGCGCTTCGTCACGAATCCACTCTTCACGAACACCCATGAAAAAAATCCTCATCCTCGGCGTCAACGGCTTCATCGGCCATCACCTGTCCAAGCGCATCCTCGAGACTACCGACTGGGAGGTCTACGGGATGGACATGCAGAGCGAGCGCGTGTCCGAGTGGCTGGACCACGAGCGCTTCCACTTCTTCGAAGGCGACATCACGATCAACAAGGAGTGGATCGAGTACAACGTCAAGAAGTGCGACGTGCTGCTGCCGTTGGTCGCGATCGCGACGCCTGCCACCTACGTGCGCGAGCCGCTGCGCGTCTTCGAGCTCGACTTCGAGGCCAATCTGCCGATTGTTCGCCAGGCCGTGAAGTACGGCAAGCGCGTGATCTTCCCGTCGACCTCCGAGGTCTACGGCATGAGCCGCGACGCCGAGTTCGATCCGTATGCCTCCGAACTGGTGTACGGGCCGATCGACAAGCCGCGCTGGATCTACGCGTGCTCCAAGCAGCTGATGGACCGCGTGATCGCGGCCTACGGCCAGCAGGAAGGCCTCGACTACACGTTGTTCCGTCCTTTCAACTGGATCGGCTCGGGGCTCGACTCGATCCACACCGCGAAGGAAGGATCGAGCCGCGTCATCACGCAGTTCTTCGGCCACATCGTGCGTGGCGAGCCGATCAGCCTCGTGGATGGAGGAGCTCAAAAGCGAGCTTTCACCTATATTGACGATGGCATCTCGGCGCTGATGAAGATCATCGCTAACGAAGGCGGCGTGGCCAGCGGCAAGATCTACAACATCGGCAACCCGTCGAACAACTACTCGGTGCGCGAGCTCGCGACGATGATGTTGAAGCTCGCCGTCGAGTATCCCGAGTACGCCGACAGCGCGAAGAAGGTGCAGTTGATCGAGACCACCTCGGGGGCGTACTACGGCGCGGGCTACCAGGACGTGCAGAGCCGCGTGCCGAAGATCGAGAACACGATGCACGAGCTCGGCTGGGCGCCCGAGGTGCCGATGGCCGAAGCACTGCGTCGCATCTTCGACGCGTATCGCGGCCAGGTCGTGCACGCCCGCAGCCTGGTCGACTGAGTCCGTCGGGCGCATGACCTTCACCATCCGCAGCGCCGGGACCGGCGACCTGCCCGACCTGCATCGACTGATCCGCGCGCTGGCGATCTACGAGCGCCTGGAGGACCAGGTCGTGTCCTCGCCCGACGACTTCGAGCGCGTGTTGTTCGCCCCGAACGCGACCGTCGAGGCGGTGCTGCTGCGGCCCCTGGATCACGGCGATCAGGAAGGCGAGCCGGTCGGCTTCGCCCTCTTCTTCCACAACTTTTCGACCTTCCTCGGACGGCGTGGCCTGTACCTCGAGGATCTCTTCGTCGAGCCCGATCATCGCGGCAAGGGCTACGGGAAGGCGCTGCTGATTCACCTCGCCAAGCTCGCTGTCGAACGCCAATGCGGACGCTTCGAGTGGTCGGTGCTCGACTGGAACGTCGACGCACAGAACTTCTATCAGAGCCTGGGCGCGACCCTCATGCCGGATTGGCGCATCACGCGCGTCACTGGCGACGCACTGCTTCGACTGGCCTCGCGGACCGTGCCATGACCGCTCGACATCTCACGCTCAAAGTCGACGTCGACACGCTGCGCGGCACGCTCGACGGCGTCCCGCGGCTGCTAGACCTGTTCGATCGTCACGGCATCAAGGCGACCTTCCTGTTCAGCCTGGGTCCCGACAACACCGGGCGCGCCCTGAAGCGCGCCTTCCGGCCCGGTTTCTTCGCCAAGGTGCAGCGCACGTCGGTGGTCGAGCACTACGGCATCAGGACGCTGCTCTACGGTGTGCTCCTACCCGGCCCGGACATCGGTGCGCGGGGTGGCGACGTCATGCGCGAGACCGGCAGGCGCGGTCACGAGACCGGCATCCATACCTGGGATCACACCAAGTGGCAGGACAACGTGCGCCTGCGTCCCGCGCGCTGGACCTGGCGCGAGATGGTGCGGGCCTACGACCGCTACCTCGACACGTTCAAGAAGGCCCCGACGACCCACGGCTCCGCCGGCTGGCAGATCAACGACGATGCATTGCGCCAGCTCGACACCTGGCACATGGCGTACGCCTCCGACGGCCGGATCGCGGACGACGAGATCGACCGCGGACCCTTCCGACCCTACGTCGGCGGTCGCGCACTCGAGTGCATCCAGATCCCCACCACGCTGCCGACGCTCGACGAGCTGATCGGCATCGACGGGCGCGATGAATTCGGCGCCGCCGACGTGCTGCTGGCGATGACGGCGACCCGGTCGACCGACGAGGTGTTCACCCTGCATGCGGAACTTGAGGGCATGAAGCTGATGCCCGCACTCGAACGGCTGATCGACGGCTGGAAGGCCCAGGGCTTCATCCTCGGTACGTTGTCCGAAGCGTATCGGCGCATCGACGCCAAGGCCGTCCCCTTGCGTTGCTGGCGTTGGGGGTCCATCGCCGGTCGCAGCGGTGAACTGATGCTGGGCGGCGACGTGGTGCATCGCTGAACGATACCTGGCGCGGGCAGGAAAAAGCCCGGTCGAAACCGGGCTTTGGCTCATCGCATCGCTCAACGACGCCAACCTTCGTGACCACGCCAGCCGTCGTGGTCGTGCCAACTGCGACCGCCGTAGTAACCGGGATCCTGACGATAGACCACGCGTGGCGCGTAGTAGCGAGGACCGTAGTAGCCGTCGTAGTACACGGGAGCGGGGGCGTAGACCGGAGCCGGCGCGTACACCACGAGTGGAGGCCCGTAATATGTCGGGGCCGCGTAGCCGTAACCGCCGACCGGAAGTTCGACGCCGAACGACAGCGAGACGTGGCCACCCGCGCGGGCCGGGGCAGCCGCGACGAGCAGGCCTCCGACGGCAACCATCGCAACGGCAAGTTTCTTGATCATGATGTCCTTCTGGTTCGCGCATTCGGTGCGCACAAGTGTAGGAACGCGGGACAGCAGCGTCGGTTCACCGGCGTTGTGAGAGCAGACGTATCTTTTGTAACAAGGCCCTTCGGCAGCGCGCTGACCACGGGGCGTCAACGGAGCAGCAATGAGCAGCGATTTCGTCCAGGTCGGCCACAAGGTCCCTTCGTTCACCAGCGAAACCACCAGTGGAACGTTCGGCCTTGCCGATCAATGGGGCAAGAAGGTCGTCCTCTATTTCTATCCGAAGGACAGCACCCCGGGATGCACCACGGAGACCCAGGAATTCGGCGATGCGTCGCCGGCATTCGCGGCCGCCGGCGCGGTGGTCTTCGGCATCTCGCGCGACACGATCAAGTCGCACCTCAAGTTCAAGCAGGCCCTCGGTATCCCGTTCGACCTGATCTCCGATCCGAACGAAGCGCTCTGCTCACTTTTCGGCGTCATGAAGCTGAAAAACATGTATGGCAAACAGGTGCGCGGCATCGAGCGCAGCACGTTCGTTGTGGATGCCCAGGGCGTGCTGGTGAAGGAGTGGCGCGGGGTCAAGATTCCGGGGCATGTCGCCGAGGTGCTGGAGCAGGTGCAGTCGATGTGACGACCCGTTGTTGCGAGCGCAGCAAAACCCGGTTGCGGCGCCACCCGGGCTTGCGTTTTCGGCGACGGAGATTCACCATCGGTCCACTCGAAATCAGTTGTCACTGACCCAGCGCGGTCACCCACTGCAAGACCTGTATCCACCACGTTCAATCTCGCAAGCACCGTCCATTGAATCGTCGTCACAGCAAGGCCGATCGACCGCACCGCGAAGCACTTCGCGACCGGCCGTCGGCCTTCGTTTTTTTCGGGCCTGGTCGCGTCGTCGCGATGCGCTCCTAGAAGTTTCTTCATCACCTGTCAAAGCCGATGCCCCTGCCGAAACTGCCTGCTCGTCCCGCCGTCTTCCTGTCCTCCAACGCAATCGAAGAAACGAACAAGTCGGTTTCCCGTATTAAATCGCACTCCGTCTCCGAAGTCCCTCGCGCGCAACTCCATCACGAGCCGTCGACGAGCACCCAGCCGCGTGCCGCCGGCCATGTCCGCAACACGGCGCGCCACGCGCCGCTGCCCGAGGCCGCGAACCAGCCCGCCGCCCAGGTTCGCAAGTCCGCCTCGCCGCCCGCCGTCGTCACGATGCTGGAGCCGCGTTCGAAGGCGAAAGCCCAGGGCGATGCCGTCAAGCTGTTCGTCCTCGACACCAACGTGCTGATGCACGACCCGTCGGCCCTCTTCCGCTTCGAGGAGCACGACGTTTACCTGCCGATGATGACGCTCGAGGAACTCGACGATCACAAGAAGGGCATGTCGGAGGTCGCGCGCAATGCGCGTCAGGTCAGCCGCTCGCTCGATGCGCTGGTCGGCAGTGCCGGCGAGGCGCAGATCGAGGACGGCGTCGCGCTCGCCGCGCTCGGCAACAAGGACGCGGGCGGGAGGCTGTACTTCCAGACCACGGCGGTCTCGCAGACGCTGCCCACGGCGTTGCCGGCAGGCAAGGCCGACAACCAGATCCTCGCCGTCGTGCGCTCGCTGCAGGATCAGTACGCGGCGCGTCCGGTCGTGCTGGTGTCCAAGGACATCAACATGCGCATCAAGGCGCGTGCCCTGGGGCTGCTCGCCGAGGACTACTTCAACGACCACGTCCTCGAGGACACCGACCTGCTGTACGCGGGCGTCCGTCAGTTGCCGGTCGACTTCTGGGACACGCACAGCAAGGGCGTCGAGAGCTGGCAGCAGAACGGCGCGACCTGGTATCGCCTGTCGGGACCGCTGGTGCCGAGCCTGATCGTCAACGAGTTCGTGTATCACGAGGGCGACGGCGCGACCCTGTACGCGCAGGTCAAGGAGATCCAGGGCAAGACCGCGGTGCTGAAGACGCTGCGCGACTACACGCACGCGAAGAACAGCGTGTGGGGCATCACGGCCCGCAACCGCGAGCAGAACTTCGCGCTCAACCTGCTGATGAATCCCGAATGCGACTTCGTCACGTTGCTCGGGCAGGCCGGCACCGGCAAGACGCTGATGGCGCTGGCCGCGGGGCTCGCGCAGGTGCTGGAGACGAAGACCTACACCGAGATCATCGTCACGCGCGTGACGGTGCCGGTCGGAGAGGACATCGGCTTCCTGCCGGGCACCGAGGAAGAGAAGATGTCGCCGTGGATGGGCGCGTTCGACGACAACCTCGACGTGCTCAACAAGACCGACGACTCGGCCGGCGACTGGGGCCGGGCCGCGACGCAGGACCTGATCCGCAGCCGCATCAAGATCAAGTCGCTGAACTTCATGCGCGGGCGGACCTTCATCAACAAGTTCCTGATCATCGATGAGGCACAGAACCTGACGCCGAAGCAGATGAAGACGCTAATCACACGCGCAGGTCCGGGCACGAAGGTGCTGTGCCTCGGCAACATCGCGCAGATCGACACGCCCTACCTCACCGAAGGATCGAGCGGCCTGACCTACGTGGTCGACCGCTTCAAGGGATGGGCGCACAGCGGGCACGTGACACTGCAGCGGGGCGAGCGTTCGCGGCTGGCCGATCACGCGGCCGACGTGCTGTGATGCCATCTCGTTGACGTCGATGCGCTCGATGATCGCGGTCGAGCGCATCACCGGTCTCGTGCTCGCAGGAGGCCGGGGCACGCGGATGGGTTCGGTGGACAAGGGCCTGCAGGTCTTTCGTGGCGAGCCGCTGGTCGCGCATGTGTTGCGCCGGATCGAGCCGCAGGCCGGAACGATCCTGATCAGCGCCAACCGGCATCGCGAACGCTACGAGGCCTTGGGTCACGTGGTCGTCGCCGACGTCGCCGATGGCGATGCCGGACCCCTGGCGGGGCTGCATGCCGGGCTGACGGCCTGTCGCACCGACTTCCTGTTCGTCGTTCCCTGCGACGCGCCGCTGGTGCCGCATGATCTCGTTTCGAGATTGGTGGAAGCATTCGACGACGAGATCGCGCTGGTCGTTGCGAGGACGGACAACCACCTGCATCCGGTGTTCTCCCTGATGCGCCAGACCGTCCTGCCGGATCTTGCGGCTTACCTGGCATCGGGCAACCGCGCCGTCCATCGCTGGATCGAACGCCTGCCGCACCGTGAAGTATCGTTCGACGATGAACGGGCCTTCGTCAACCTCAACACCCTCGAAGAACTGCACGCGATCGAGAACGACTCGTCCGCGGCGTCGTGAAGCGGACGTGAGGTGCCGCTCGTGAGTTTCGACGGCGACGACCATCCGGCACTCTCGCTCGAAGGCGCGCGTCGTGCGATCGACGCGGCCATCGAGCCGATCGTCGCCACCGAGCGCGTCGCGCTCAAGGACGGGCTGGCCCGCATCCTCGCCGCCGACCTCGTGGCAGGGGTCGCCGTGCCCGCACACGACAACGCCGCGATGGACGGCTATGCGATCCACGCCGACGTCGATGCAGCCTCGCCCCGGACGCTGCATGTCGTCGGCAAGGCTCGCGCGGGCTTCCCATATGACGGAACCGTCGCTGCGGACCAATGCGTGCGCATCTTCACCGGCGCCATGATGCCCGACGACTGCGACGCCGTCGTCCCGCAGGAAGTGGTCGTCGCGGACGGCGACCGCATCTCGTTCGACGGACTGATCAGCACCGGCCAGAACCGCAGGCTTGCCGGCGAGGATCTCGTCGTCGGATCGATCGTGCTCGCGAAGGGACGAAGACTGGCGCCGTCCGACCTGGGTCTGGCGGCGTCGATCGGCGAGGCGTTCCTCACGGTCTTCCGTCGGCCGCGGATCGCCGTGTTCTCGACCGGCGACGAGCTGCGCGATCTCGGGCAGTCGCTGGACGTCGGCAGCATCCGCGACAGCAACCGCTACACGCTGATCGCGATGCTCTCGCGCCTCGGCGCCGAGGTCATCGACCTGGGCATCGTCGCCGACGATC
This sequence comes from Betaproteobacteria bacterium, assembly GCA_025356395.1. Classification (GTDB taxonomy): domain Bacteria; phylum Pseudomonadota; class Gammaproteobacteria; order Burkholderiales; family Burkholderiaceae_D; genus CAHJXF01. Next base: position 87,103 of record JANXTA010000122.1, on the reverse strand, counting down.
CCGACACACTCGAGGCCACGCTGCTGCGCACCTGCGGCACTGCGGTCGCGGCCGACGCCATCGTCACCAGCGGCGGCGTCTCGGCTGGCGGCGCCGACTACACGCGCGAAGTCATGCATCGCCTCGGCGGCGTCTCGTTCTGGAAACTCGCGGTGAAGCCCGGCCGGCCGATGGCCTTCGGTCGCGTCACCGCCGAAGGCCGCTCCGCCCTGCTGTTCGGCCTGCCCGGCAATCCGGTCGCGGTGATGGTGGTGTTCTATGCGCTGGTCCGCGATGCGCTGCTGAAGCTGATGGGGGCCCGCGTCGATCCGATGCCGTCGATCACCGCGCTCTGCGACGTGCCGATCGCCAAGCTGCCGGGACGGACCGAGTTCGTGCGCGGCGTCGCGGTCCGCGGCGACGGGGTCTGGACCGTCCGTCCGACCGCTGCGCAGGGCTCGGGCATCCTGCGCTCGATGAGCGAGGCGAACTGCCTGATCGTCCTCGGGCACGAGCGCGGAGCCGTGGTTGCCGGCGAGCAGGTCGAGGCGTGGCCGTTCCAGGGACTGGTGTAGCCGGGCGTTGTTTGTGCGGCAATCCGCGAACGGCACCGTGGAATTACCCCGGGACTTGATGCATCCCCGCGGGCTGTTCCTTCAGGGTCGTCCGCCCACTCGTCAGGAATCGTCATGAGCCTGCTCGTTCGCATGAACCTCGCGATGGTGATCGTGTTCGCAATCGGCGTCAGCGTCGCCGGCTGGATCGCCTACTCGATCCTGCAGGACAACGCGAAGCGCGAAGTCATCGACCAGGCCCGCCTGATGATGGAAAGCGCGAGCGCCGTGCGCAAGTACACGGCCGACGAGATCCAGCCGCTGCTGGCCGCGCAGATGCAGACCGATTTCCTGCCGCAGACCATTCCCTCGTACGCGGCCACCACCAACCTCGACAAGCTGCGGGTCGACTATCCCGAATACATCTATCGCGAAGCGACGCTCAACCCGACCAACCTGAAGGATCGTGCGAACGACTGGGAGAGCGACGTCATCGAGAAATTCCGCAACGAGGCCCAGACCACCGAGATCATCGGCGAGCGCGACACGGCCACCGGCCGCGCGCTGTACATCGCCCATCCGTTGTCGGTGACCGGACCGCAATGCCTGATCTGCCACAGCACCGCCGCCGTCGCGCCGCAGACCATGCGGGTCAAGTACGGCGACAGCAACGGCTTCGGCTGGAAGCTCCACGAGGTCATCGGCGGCCAGATCGTCTCGGTCCCGCTCGCGGCCGCGCTGAAACGAGCCGATGCCACCTATCGCCTTTTCCTGATCTCGATCCTTTGCCTTTTCGCCGCGCTCTTCGTCGTCGCCAACGCGTTGATCCACGTGATCATCCTGAAGCCGATCAAGCGCATCTCGGCCATCGCCGAGAAGGTCAGTGAAGGCGACCTGTCGGCCGAGTTCACGCTGAAGGGCAACGACGAGATCGCCACCCTCGCCCGCGCCTTCGAACGGATGCGTCGCAGCCTCGACCGCTCGCTGTCCCTGCTGCGCTGATGCCGTGAGCGACCGGGTCTTCATCAGCTACTCGAATCACGACGACACGGTCGCCAACGCGATCTGCACGGCGATCGAACGCGAAGGCCGCCGCTGCTGGATGGCACCGCGCGACATCCAGCCGAGCACCGAATGGGCCGAGCAGATCATCGACGGCATCAACGCGGCCAACGTGATGGTGCTGGTGTTCTCGTCGTGGTCCAACAAGTCGCCGCAGGTCAGGCGCGAGGTCGAGCGGGCGATCAACCGCGACATGCCCGTCATCCCGTTCCGGATCGAGAAGGTCCTGCCGGTCAAGAGCCTCGAATACTTCCTCAGCACGCAACACTGGTTCGATGCCTTCGACGGGCGGATGGAAGTGCACATCGATCGTCTCTGCGCGCTGGTGAAGACCGTCTCGAAGCCTCTTCCCACCGCGGACGGGCAAGAGACGGTGAACGCCATCGCGACCGACCTGACGGCCTCATTCGCTCTGCCGCCGCGCATGCCCGAGACCCCGCACTATCGCGAGGACGACCTGGCCTTCGTCACGCGCGAGCTGGCGCGGCACATCGGACCCATCGCGCGCTTCCTCGTGCAGCGGGCGAGTGCCACGAACGCGACGCCGTCGGCGATGGTCGAGTTGCTTGCCGACGAGTTCAAGGACCCGAAGGAACGCGCGGTCTTCACCAAGGCCTGTCGTCAGCGCCTGGGTGACTGACCGATGGTTGCAGAAGCAACGACCTCGCCGCCCTCTGCGCCGAGATCCGTCGACGGCCGCATCGCGCTGACCATCGGCGTCACCGGCCATCGCAGCCTCGCGGTCGAGGATCTCGACCTCTACCGAAGGCGGGTCGAAGCCTTGTTCGACGACCTGCATCGACGCTATCCACACACGCCGCTACGCGTGCTGTCGCCGCTGGCCGAGGGCGCGGATCGCGTACCAGTCGAGATCGCCCTGAAGCGCGGCTACGACGTCGTCGCCGTGCTGCCGCTGGCGCTCACCGACTACGAACGCGACTTCGAGGATCGCGCGCCCGCGTTCCGCGCGCTGCTCGACCGCCTGTCGCCGCACAACGTGTTCGTGCTCCCGACCATCGAGGTCGGGGGCAGCTTCGAAGCGCCCGGCGACGCTGCGCATCGCGACGCCCACTACCAGCAGGCCGGCGACTTCGTGGCCTCGCACTGCCACGTGCTGCTGGCGCTGTGGGACGGCGTGGCGAACACGCTGCCGGGTGGGACCGGCGAGGTCGTCCACTACAAGCTCACGGGGCGTGGCCCGTTCCAGCCGAGCACCGCCGAACTGATCGAACTGCCCGACAGCGGCCCGGTGGCCTGGCTCAAGGTCCGTCGCAACGCGAGCGAGCCTGCGTCGACGACCGACGCCGGACTGGGAGCGGTGCAGTGGCTCTATCCGGTCGACCGCGAGCCCGGCCAGTTCGACACCATCCATCGCCGCATCGACGAGTTCAACGGCGTACGTGCGCGGCGACGCCTCGGCGTCAGGCTTCCCTCCACGCTCGCCGGATCCACGAAGCCGACGCTCGACCCCGAACAGCGATCGGTCGCGCGGACCTTCGAGACCGCGGACGCGCTGTCGATCCACTATCGGACCATCGGCGACCGGGTACTCAAGGTGCTGGTCAGTCTCGGGATCGTGATGACGGTCGCATACGAGGCCTATTCGCGCGTGCTGCCGATCCGCGCGATGCTCGGCCTTTACCTCGGCGCCTTCGCGCTGGTATGCGGCGTGTATCTCTGGCATCGCCAGGTCGGCGCCCTGCGCAAGCACCTCGACTATCGCGCGCTCGCCGAGGGCATGCGGGTCCGCTTCTTCTGGTCGCTCGCGGGCATCCGCACCAGCGTCACCGATGTCTACCTGCGCAAGCAGAACGACGAACTGCAATGGATCCGCGAGGCACTGCGGCCTTGCTGGCCTTCACCGCCGCGCACGTTCACCGAGGTCGACCTGGTGCTCAGGGCGTGGGTCACCGAACAGGTCGTGTATTTCGGCGCGAGTGCTCGACGACTGAGTCGCTCGGGACGCATCGCGAAGCTCGCGTCGCTGGGCTTCTTCGCGGTCGGCTTGGTCAAGACCGCCATGCTGTTCGTGTTGTGGAACCACCTCGAGGAAATGGGAGGATTCGGGCACTGGACCGTCATCAGCGTCGGCTCGCTGCCGATCGTCGGTGCGCTGATCGATGCCTTGTCCGACAGCATGGGCTACGTCGCCCGCTCGAAGCAGCACGCCATCCTGGCCGGCATCTTCGCCCGTGCCGAACAGGCCTACATCGCGCTGGTGGCCCGCGGCGGCGACGAGACCGAAGCGCTGCGAGAACTGCTCACCGCCCTGGGTCGCGAAGCCCTGTTCGAGAACGAGGACTGGCTCACGTTGCGCCGCGACCGGCCGATGGTGCTGCCGCCCGAGGCCGTGGCCGCCGCGCGCTGATCGACCTCAGTTCTTGGTCGTGCCGCTCTTGTCCGACTTGGTCGATTCGTTGAGCTTGGTGATGTACGCGTTGTAGTCCTCGATCGCCTTGTTCGCGGCGTCACCGTAGGCGCGCGCCTGGTCGGCGTATTCGTTGGACTTCGCACCTGTGGACTTGACATAGGCGTTCACGCAGATCTTGTATTCGTCGACGCGCTTCGAGAAACGGGTCATGTCGGAACCGGCCTTGTCGAGCGGCGCCGAGCCCGGGCTCTGGCACTCGATCTGCGGGACCTGCACGGCCGTTGCAGCGGGCGCGGCGGTCTGGGCTTCGGCGGCAAGAGAGAGGGCCGTCAGGCAGCAGGCCAGCAGCGCGGTCGATCGGAACGTGGATGTCATGTGTTCTCCATGAATGGCGGGCGGGCGATCGGTTTCGACCACGGGTCGCGAAGCCCGAAAGGCCGAAGTTTAGCGAAATGATTCAGCGCGGTTCCGCGTCGAGGTCGGGCGGCAGCACGAGGGTGAGCTTGGAGGGAGGCGCGGTCGTCGCGCCCTCCTCGTCCTGGTCGTCCGCCCGTTCGAGCCAGGCTTCCGGCAACTGCTTCTTGGCCTTGGCCCCCATCTCGCGCAGGTGCTCGATACGCTTCACGAGATTGCCCTTGCCCTCGGACAGGCGCATGCGGGTCAGGTCGAACGCCTTGCCGGCCTTCTCGAGATGCGATCCGACCTGTTCCAGCGCGTCGATCACGAGCGTGAACTGGTCGTAAAGCCCGCCCGCCTTCTCGGCGATCTCGATGGCGTTGCGGGTCTGCTTCTCGCGTTGCCAGAGCGTGCGCACCGTGGTCAGCACGGCGAGCAGCGTGCTCGGCGTGACCAGGACCACCTTATGGTCCCAGGCATCCACGAAAAGCGATTCGTCGAGCGACGACGCGAGGCCGAGCGCGGGCTCGATCGGCACGAACATCGCGACGAAGTCGGGCGAGTCGAGGCCGCTGCGCTCGTGATAGCTCTTCGCCCCGAGGTCCTTCGCGTGCTTGCGGATCGCCTCCACGTGCTGCCGTCCGGCGAGCGTCCGTCCGTCGTCGTCGATGGCCGCGTAGTAGCGGTCGTATGCGACCAGCGAGACCTTCGAGTCGATCACGATGTGCTTGTCGTCGGGCAGGCGGATGACGACATCGGGTCGCAGCGCCTGGCCCTCGTCGTCCTTCAGCGAGAACTGCGTCTCGTACTCGCGGCCCTTCACGAGGCCCGACCGCTCGAGCACGCGTTCGAGCACCACCTCGCCCCAGTTGCCGCGGGTCTTGGCCTCGCCCTTGAGGGCCTTGGTCAGGTTGACCGCGTCCTCGTTGATGCGCGCGGTCGCCTGCTGCAGGTTCAGCACCTCCTGCTTGAGCGCGGAGCGTTGCTGCGTCTCCTTGTCGTAGGTGTCGACGACCTTCTGCTCGAAAGCGACGATCTTCTCGCCCAGCGGCTTGAGGATCTGTTCGAGCGCACCGTGATGCTGCTCGGTCATGCGCTTGCGATTGGTCTCGAGGGCTTCACCGGCCAGGGTCCTGAAGTGCGCCGAGAGTTCGTCGCGGGCCTGCATCAGGATCGCGAGCTTCTCGCCGGCCTGCTCGCGCTCCTCGCGCAACTCGATCACCAGTTCGGCATGGGTGACGCGTGTGTCGTTGAGCGCATCGGTCGTCGACTTCGCGTCGACGAGCGACGCATCGAGCCGCGCCTGCAGCCCAAGCAGTTCTTCATCGCGTGCAGCGCGCTGCGCCTCGGACGTGGCGAGGCGGACCTGCGCATCCGCACCCGCCGAAGCGAGCGCGGCCTCGATCGCCAGGCGATTGCCGCGACGGAGCAACCATGCGGTCGCGACGGCGCCGATCGCCAGACCCAGCACCAGTGTGACCATGACCGACCAGGATTCCATTCAGCAGCTTTCATTCAAGGTGGAGGTTGAGGATACCGAACAGACCGCGATCGGCCCCTCCGCCCTTCCCGGGAAGGACACACGACTCGACCCGTCAGCGACCGAGCTTCACGAACGCCTGTTGGAGATCGTCGATCAGGTCGACCGCGTCCTCGGTGCCAGCATAGAAGCGCACGAGCACGCCTCGGTGCGGCCACGGCGCGGCGTCTCGCGCTGGACCGCCTGGCAGCGCGATGCGATACGGCACGGCCAGACTGTGCACGCCGCCCCAGCTGAAGCCGATGCTGAACAACTCCAGCGCGTCGATCATCGCGTCGACCTGCGCTTCCTCGATGGACTCGTCGACGATCACCGAGAACAGTCCGGCCGATCCGCTGAAGTCGCGCTTCCAGAATTCGTGGCCGGGACAATCGGGAAAAGCAGGATGCAGGACGGCCGAGATCTCGGGCCGCGCCGACATCCACCGCGCGAGTGCGAGGCCGTTCTCGCCACTGCGGTCGAGCCGCATCTCCATCGTCGCCAACCCGCGCAGCATCAGGTAGGCGTCGTCGCCGCCGATGCCGTAGCCCATCTTCATCTCGACGGCCTTGAGGCGTTGATGCAGGTCGTCGTCGCGCGTCGTGACCGACCCCATCAGCACGTCGCTGCCGCCCGACGGGTACTTGGTCAACGCGTGCATGACGATGTCGATGCCGTGGTTGAAGGGACGGAACAGCAGACCCGCCGCCCAGGTGTTGTCGATCGCGGTCAGGACGCCGTGCTTCTTCGCGATCGCGACCAGCGCGGGGATGTCGGGCATCTCCATCGTCACCGAGCCGGGCGTCTCGAGCCAGATCAGCTTCGTACGTTCGTCGATCGCGGCCTCGAGCGATGCTGGATCCATCGGGTCGTAGAACACCGTCTCGATACCGAGACCGGCCAGTACCGTGTCACCCAGGTCGCGACTCGGGTTGTAGACGTTGTCGGGCAGCAGCAGCCGGTCGCCCGTCTGCAGCAATGCGAAGTCGACCAGCACGATCGCCGCGAGACCCGACGGCACCAGCAGGCAGTGCATGCCGCCCTCGAGCGCGGCGATGCGATGGGCGAGCGTGTAGGTCGTGGGCGTGCCGTGCAGGCCGTAGCTGTAGCCCGTGTCGTGCTTCCAGTCGCGCGCCCGCATCTGCGCGACGGTCGGCCAGGCGATGGTCGACGCGTGATGGACACCGACATTGAGTCCGCCGAACGGGGACGGGGCGACATAGTCGTCGTGGACCAGCCGCGTCGCCGTTCCGCGCGGCTTCTCAGACGTGCTCATGACTCGGGCACGAGACGTCGTAGTCCCTTCAGGTAGGGACGCAGCACTTCGGGGATCGTCACCGAGCCGTCGGCTTCCTGATAATTTTCGAGCACGGCGACCAGCGTGCGACCGACCGCGAGGCCGGACCCGTTGAGCGTGTGGACGAACTCGACCTTGCCGTCGGCGTTGCGATAGCGGGCCTGCATGCTGCGCGCCTGAAAGGACTCGCAATTCGATAGCGACGAAATCTCGCGATAGGCCTGCTGGCCCGGCAACCACACCTCGAGGTCGTAGGTCATCGCGGCAGAGAAGCTCATGTCGCCGGTGCACAGGCGCAGCACGCGATACGGCAGGCCGAGCTGCTGCAACACCGCTTCGGCATGGCCGACCATCTCGTCGAGCGCGCCATACGACTTCGATGGCTCGACGATCTGCACCATCTCGACCTTGTCGAACTGATGCTGGCGGATCATGCCGCGCGTGTCGCGGCCGTAGCTGCCGGCCTCGGACCGGAAGCACGGCGTGTGCGCGGTCATCTTGAGCGGCAGCCGGTCGAGCGCGACGATATCGCCGCGGACCGTGTTGGTCAGCGAGACTTCCGAGGTCGGGATCAGGTACAGCGTCTCGCCATCACCCTCGTCGCCACCCTTCTTAACCGAGAAGAGCTGGTCACCGAACTTCGGCAGCTGCGTGGTGCCGATCAGCGAATCGGCGTTGACGAGATAAGGCGTGTAGTACTCGACGTAGCCGTGGTGCTCGGTGTGCAGGTCGATCATGAACTGCGCGAGGGCCCGGTGCAGCCGGGCGATGCCGCCCTTCATGACGGCGAAGCGCGCACCCGAAATCTTGGCGGCCGTCGCGAAGTCGAGTCCGAGAGGCCCACCGATATCGACGTGATCGCGTACTTCGAAGTCGAAGCTGCGCGGCGTGCCGTTGCGGCGGATCTCGACGTTCTCGGTCTCCGACTTGCCGACCGGCGTATCGGCGTGCGGCAGATTCGGCATGCCCTGCAGCAGCCCGAGCAGGTCCTTCTGGACCGTGGCGAGCTTCTCCTCGAGCGCCTTCAGCGTGTCGGGCATGGCCGTGACCTCGGCCATCACCGCGCTCGCGTCCTCACCCTTGCTCTTGAGCTGCCCGATCTGTTTCGACAGGGCGTTGCGTCGCGCCTGCAGCGCCTCGGTCTCGGTCTGCACGCTTTTCCGCGCCGACTCCAGCGACTCGAAGGCCGGGCGATCGAACGCGTAGCCACGGGTCTCGAGGCCCGCGATCACCAGCGGGAGATCTTTGCGAAGAAGGTTGAGGTCGAGCATGGTCCGGTCTTGAGGACAGTGAGGGATTAGTATTTTCGCACGGCTACCTGCTCACTTCGTGCAGCCGCGCCACGATCCTTCCGAGGCGCGCGACCGTGTCGCGATACGCCCTACTTCGTCACAGAGTCTCGCATCGAGTCCTGCATGACGCCCATCATCTTCGGCATCACGACCTGCATCTGCGACTGCATCATCGTCATGGACTTCTGCATCACGATCGGCATCTTGTTGATCATGGCCTGGCCTGCGGGTGTGGCATAGAACGCGAGCAGGCCATCCACTTCGTCCTGATCGAAGGTCTCCACGTAGAGAAGAACGTACTGCGGCTTCATCTTCGCCCACGACATCTCGTCCTGCATCAGCGCCATGACCTTCGTGATCGTGGAATCGATCTGCTGCTGTTCTGCAGGCGTGACAGGCTTCTCGCCATGCGCCTGCAGGATGCTCTGGCGCATCGACCGATCGACGTTCGCGTAGGAGCTGTTGAGCACGTCCTCGGATCCGGGACGCCGGCGAGTCCCGGTCCCTGGCGGACCATGAAGCCGAGGCCGAAGGTGTAGCCCTACACGCCCATCAGTAGCGCGCACGGACTGAGCGGCACGGTGCTGCGGGAGCCGAGCGAGTCGGACGTCATCAGGCGGATCGTCGTGGGGCTGAGGACGCGCTGGCCGTCGAGCTTGCTGCCGCGCAGCAGCATGTCGGCGAAGCGCAGGTAGTCCGACGCCGTGGAGACGGCGCCCGCGCCGCCCGAGTCGTTCTGCGGGGCGATCGTGACGTCGAACGGCTGTTCGGCGTCTTCGTCACGGGATCGATAGCGAGCGGCTGCGCGATGCGCCCGCGTTGGGCCTCGGGGACCTGGAAGCCGCTGCCGACCATCTTCAGCGGCTTGAGCCGACGGGCGTCGATGAAGTCCGCCAGCCGCATCCCGCTCGCCGTCTGGACGACGCGCCCGAGGACGTCGACCAACATCCCGTACTCCCACTTGGTGCCGGGCTGCGTCGACAGCGGCGCCCTGGCCAGGCCCTCGATCTCCTGCGTGGGCGTGACGGCTGTCTGTCGCAGTCGGTGCCGTTCTCGACGAAGACGCCGGCGTCGACGTACACCTTCTTGAGCGCGGCATTGCAGGTGATCTCCGCATAGCCGATGCCCGACGTTTGCCGCAGCGGGTCGTGGACCGTGATGGCCTTCGTGGCCGGCACAGTCGAGTAGTTCACGACTCCCGCGGCATCGGTCGTCGCGACGCTGACGTTCATCTTCTGGGAGGCCGGCAGATACTTCGAGACCGGATCGGTGAGCTGCAGCTTGCCGTCCTCGACCAGCATCATCGCGGCAACGGCGACCAGCGGCTTCGTCATCGAGTAGATGCGGAAGATGGCGTCCTTGTTCATCGGCTTGCCGGCATCCTTGTCCTGATAGCCGACGGTCTGCGACCACGCCAGCTTGGCGTCGCACACCACCATCACAACGGCGCCCGGGATGCGACCCTGGTCGACCTCACGCTGCAGGTAGGTCTTCAGGTGATCCAGCTTGGCCGACTAGAGGCCGACCGCTTCGGAACGGGCGACCGGTATCCCCTGGGCCATCGCGGCGCCTTGCGAAAGCGCCACGCCAGCCACCAGCAAGCCAGGCCCGAACGTCCTGCGCCATTGGATCCGCATGTCATCCTCGCTTATTTTTTTTATGGAGCGCGGAATGGACGCCGGCCCATGAAGACCGTCAATCCAGTCCGACCCTCGACCCCATGCCCCTGCACATCGAAACCCCGTTGATCGAATCCCGGCCGCTCGGCCTCGCGTCGGGTCGCACCGTGCTGCTCAAGCTCGACGCGCTACAACCAGCCGGCTCGTTCAAGATCCGCGGCATCGGCGCCGCGTGCGAGGTGCACGCCTCGCGCGGTGCGCGACGCTTCGTGTCTTCATCCGGCGGCAATGCCGGCATCGCGGTCGCGCATGCCGGACGACGCCTCGCGATCCCCGTCACCGTCGTCGTCCCCGAGTCGACGACCGCGCGGGCACGGCAGTTGATCGCGCAGGAAGGCGCCGACCTGGTCGTGCACGGCGAGTCGTGGCAGGAGGCCAACGAGCATGCGCTGGCGATGGTCGGCGAGACCGACGCGTTCCTGCATCCCTTCGACGACCCGCTGCTGTGGCCGGGCCACGCCACGATGATCGACGAGGCCGCGCGCCAGGGTCCGCGGCCCGATGCGGTGGTGCTGTCTGTGGGAGGTGGCGGCCTGCTGTGCGGCGTCGTCGAGGGGTTGCGACGCAACGGATGGGCCGACGTGCCGATCGTCGCGGTGGAGACCGAGGGCGCCGCGTCGCTGCAGACCTCGATGCGGGCGGGTCGACGCGTGGCCCTCGCTGCGATCACCAGCATCGCGACCTCGCTCGGCGCGAAGCAGGTCTGCGAGCAGGCGTTCCGGCATGCGAACGAACGCCCCATCGTCACGACCACGGTGACCGATGCCGCCGCGGTGAAGGCCTGCCTGCGATTCGTCGACGATCACCGCCTCGTCGTCGAGCCGGCCTGCGGCGCCGCACTCGCCCTCGCCTACGATCGAGCCGAGGTGCTTGCGGCCCACGACTGCGTGCTGGTCATCGTGTGCGGCGGCGCGACCGCGACCGTCGCGCAACTCGAGGCCTGGGCCACATCGCTGGCCTGATTCAGACGTCCTCGAGCGGCATGCCCGCGCGGCACCAGGGACAGTCGGCCGGAGCCCACGACTCCACGGGATGACGCGACAGGCTTTCGACCGGCAAGCCGATGCCGTCGAACTAGTCGCTGCTGCGCGAGCCGAGCACCGTCAACGCGGCGTGGTCGATCAGGGCCACGCGCTAGCCGCGGATATTCTCGACGAGGCCGGGAGGGAGTCCATAGCGGGCGCCGAACAGGTCATCGGTGATGACACCGACAAGCTCGGTGTACGCGAAGGCCACCCCCATTTCCTGCGCCAGCAACTGCGCGAGGAACGCGCCGCCGAGCAGCGGGCCGCACACCACCGCCACACCGTGAGACTCGAGCCGTGAAGCGAGTACCTGGACCGACGGCGCGATGCGCCTGGCATCGACGAAGAGCCCGTCGAGGTCGAGCCAAAGCTCACTGTGAAGACCCGACTCCATCCTGAAGTGGCCCCGTCGCCCGGAGGCCGGACGCAACGGATCGCCGGGCGCTCCATCGCTCACACCGCACCCTCCTTGACCGGCGGCCCGATGCCCTTCGACAAACCCGCGCGATACAGCGTGATGACGTGGATGTAGGCCTGCGTCGTGCTCTTCAGCCGTTGCTCGTAGTAGCGCGCGAAACACGGTGGCACGAGCACGAGCGCGATCAGTGCCCGCAGGATGTGGTGTTCGATCAGTGCCCGCAGGGTGTGGTGTTCGATCAGCAGCACCACCGATGCCAGCACGCACACGATCATCATGCTGAGGAAGTACTCCGAATCGGCTTCGAGGCGATGCACCTCGTCCGCCGCGACCGGCGACGAGGTGATGAGAGTCGCGCGCGACCACTGGAAGGTGTTGAGCGCCTTACGTTCGTTCGCGTCGATCAGCAGATCACGGATCTCTGTCGCGCACGCATACGCGCTGTCGTTGCTGTAGGGCGAGCGTCGTTCGCGAAGGCGGTTGTAGAGCGGGTCGATATACGACCCGATCAGCAACAGCAGATGACCGAGGAAGAAGGCGCACACGAGAAAGGCGACCCATTGGGCAGAGTCGCTCGTCGGCATGACGAACAGTGGTCCCACCACCAGCGGACCGAAGCGCGGTGCGAGGATCGACGTGGCGATCGCATCGGGCAGGAGGATCGCGAAGAAGCGATGACGCCGACGAAGAATTCACCGGGTTTGGACATGGGCCTTGCTCGTGGGATCACGGACCGTCGTGCCGGCCGCGTCGTCCCATGCCTTTGTGCCCCGGACCAGACCGTTCAGTCACCCGCGTCGTCCTTCGTCGCATCGTCCAGCGCTCGCAGGTGCGCGAGCTTGTCGCGGATCTGCGCTTCCAGCCCGCGCGGCACCGGCTGGTACCAGCCCGGCTCTGCCATGCCGTCCGGCAGGTAGGTCTCTCCCGCCGCATAGGCGTCGGGCTCGTCGTGCGCATAGCGATATTCCTTGCCGAAGCCGAGCTCCTTCATCAGCTTAGTGGGCGCGTTGCGGATATGCGGCGGTACCGGGCGCGAGCCGTCCTGCTTGACGAAGGCGCGGGCCGCGCCATAGGCCTTGTAGACCGCGTTCGACTTGGCCGCACACGCGAGATAGACCACCGCCTCGGCCAAAGCGAGCTCGCCTTCGGGCGTGCCGAGGCGCTCGTAGACGTCGGCCGCATCGAGCGTCACGCGCAACGCGCGCGGATCGGCGAGGCCGATGTCCTCGCTCGCCATGCGGATCATGCGGCGCGCGAGATAGCGCGGGTCGGCGCCGCCGTCGAGCATGCGGCAGAACCAGTACAGCGACGCATCGGGATGACTGCCGCGGACCGCCTTGTGCAGCGCGCTGATCTGGTCGTAGAAAGCGTCGCCGCCCTTGTCGAACCGACGCAGGTTCTCGGACAGCGCGCGCGCCAGCAGCGCGTCGTCGATGGTCGATGACCGACCCGCGGCGCGCACCACGATCTCGAGGTTGTTGAGCAGCTTGCGGGCATCGCCGTCAGCGCTCGCGATCAGGGTCTTGCGCGCCGACGGCGCGAAGGACACGCCCTGCATCTCGGGCGCGACCGGGTCGTTCAGCGCGCGCTCGATCAGGGCGTCGAGGTCGTCGTTCGGGAGACTGGTCAGCACGTACACGGCGGCACGCGACAGCAGCGCACCGTTGACCTCGAACGACGGGTTCTCGGTGGTCGCGCCGATGAACACGAAGAGTCCCGACTCGACATGCGGCAGAAAAGCATCCTGCTGGATCTTGTTGAAGCGATGGACCTCGTCGACGAAGACGATGGTCTGGCGGCCGGACTGGGCTCGCGTCAGCTCGGCCCGCGCAACGGCATCGCGGATGTCCTTCACGCCTGCGAGCACCGCGGACAGCGCGATGAAGTCCGCCTCGAAGGCGTCGGCCATCAGCCGGGCGAGCGTGGTCTTACCGACGCCGGGCGGCCCCCACAGGATCATCGAGTGCGGACGCTTCGACTCGAAAGCGACGCGCAGCGGCTTGCCCGGCCCGAGCAGTTGCGGCTGGCCGATCACCTGGTCGATCGTGTGCGGACGCAGGCGCTCGGCGAGCGGGATCACGCGCGAAGTGTTCGTGGTGCCGCGTGACGGCGGGATCGGCGCATCGGTCCCGAACAGGTCCATGGCCTGGGTCATGGCTACGCGTCCTGCCACGGTTGCGGCGTGAGCTCGAAGGCGACCGACAGCGCGGCGACCTTGGGCAACTGCTTGCGGACATGACGATCCAGCCACGCGTCGAAGCGTGTGCGCAGCAGGTCGATGGCGTCGCTCGCGGGCAGCGACTGCATCAGCTGGCCCGCGACCACCGCGTCGTTGAGCTTGCCGAGCTTGTCCTGGAGGCCGGCCAGCGCGCCATTGAAGTCCTTGGCGAGGCCGGCTTCGTACAGGGTCCCGAGCAGATCGAGTGCATAGCGCAGGCGCTTGACCTCGATGCGCAGGCCGTGACGCTGTTCCTGATCGAGCACGGCGATGCGACGGGCGCGCTGCACCACGCGATCGCACTGGTTCGCGAGCCACACCGGCGCCAGTTTCTCGAGGGTCGCGCTGCCACCTTCATCGCGACACAGGCGATTCACCAGCCGTTCGACGGCGATCGTCGTCGCGCCGAACGCACCCGCATCGAGATAGGTTCGCAACGCCAGGTGGGCCTGGTCGCGCCGCTCGGCGGCCGCGATCCGCAACGCGCCGAGCGCGGCATGATCCGGCTCATCGGCGGCGGTCACTTCGCCGATGCGATCGAACATCGTGGTCGTGAAGACGTCCCAGTCGCGGGCATCGCCGAAGCGGTGCCCCATCGTGCGCAACGCGTCGTCGAGCGCGTCGAATCGCGGCCCCCTGGCGACCGGCCGGAAGGTCTGCAGCGCGCTGCGCATGCGACGCACGGCCACCCGCGCCTGATGGATGAATTCGATGTCGACGTCGGCCGTCACCGGCTCTTCCAGCAGAGCGTGCGCGTTCGCCAGCAGCGCCCGGTTGCAGGCTTCGAGGACGCGCCCGAGATGCAGGCGCGGCAGGTCGTGCGGCTGCGGGTCGGGCAGCCGCACTTTGACCGGTGCGAGCACGACCCGATCGGCAAGTCGAAAGCCGCGTGCGGCCTTGCTCGCCGCCAACGGGATCAGCGCGACCTCGCGCACCAGACGCGCCGCGAACTTCATCAGGTCGACAGCCTGGCCCTCGATCGCCGCGTGCTTCACCTCGATCTCGAATTCGCAGATTGGCAGCGACTGCCGGGTAACGCCGCGCCCCGCGTGGATGACGCCGACGTCGAATGCACACTCGACCTCGCTGCCGTCCTTCAACCTCAGCAGTCGCGTCTCGCGCCGGAAGTTGGTGGTGAAGACCGGTCGCAGGCGGGTCGCCAGCGAGCGCAGCGAGCCGATCTCGGCGAGCGGCGTGCCGCGCAGCCTCGCCAGTTCGAGTGCCGGTCCGGCGATCGGCATTTCCCACTCGCCGCGGGCGCTGATTGCCCGCTCGTCGACCTCGGACACCTTCAGGGTCTGCATCCAGCGCGACGCCACGCGACGCAGTCGCAGCGCCATCCGGCGCTGCGCGAGATCGCGTTCCGCGGTGTCGAAGTAGCGGTTGTCGATGCGCGAGACGCGCAAGGGGCCAATCGCCTGCGTGACCAGCAGTGGATGCGCCCACAGGCCGGCCACGCTCGACGGCGGCACGAACAGCTTGAGCTCGACCTCGCGCGGGACCGGCGGGGGCGAGGGTGCGGGGGTCTGGATCGGCGGATCCGTCGGGTCTGGGTTCATGGGTCTCTGGACGTCCGGGCCGGGGGCGGCATTCGGGCTAGGATCGCGATCTCGAACAATCGGGGACTGTCGATGCAGATCGTCTGGCCACAGCAAGCTTATCTGGAAGGGATGCGGGACGCGCTCGCGCGCGGCTGGTCTCCCGATAACCTGAGCGGTATCGAGGCGGCTCGCGAAGAACTCGCCGAGATCGACGCGGACCCCGCGGCCTATCTCGCATCACAGGTCGATCGGGAAGCAGCCGGCCATCCGATCAAGTTGCCGAACGGAGAACTCGCCACCCGCCTGCCGGGCTTTCGCCGCTGGATCTGGGACGGTGGGTTCTGCGGTCTGATCGGCCTGCGCTGGCAACGCGGCACCACCGATCTGCCGCCCTACTGCCTCGGCCACATCGGCTACTCGGTCGTGCCGTGGAAGCAGCGATTGGGGTATACGACCGGCGCGCTCGCGCTGATCCTCGAGGACGCCAGAGCCGAAGGTCTTCCACACGTGATCATCACGACCGACACGAGCAACGTCGCCTCGCAACGCGTGATCGCCAGCAACGGCGGCGTCCAGATCGGCACCTTCGACAAGCCGCCCGAGCACGGCGGTGCGCCGAGCCTGCGCTTTCGCATCGACCTGGGCTGACATGCAGCGCGTCGGCCTGATCTCGGATACGCACGGGCTGCTGCGACCCGAAGCGATTGCCTTTCCGGGCGGCTGCGACCGCATCGTCCACGCCGGGGACATCTGCGATCCATCGACCCTCACGGCGCTGCGCGACATTGCGCCGCTGGTCGTGGTCCGCGGCAACAACGATCGCGGCGACTGGGCCGACGCGATCGCGATCGAGGAGATCTTGCGCATCGAAGACGTTTCGCTCGCGGTGATCCACGACGTCGCCGACCTCGCCGCGCGACCGCTTCCGGCGGGCGTCTCGATCGTGATCCATGGTCATTCGCACAAGCCGACCGTCGTCGCGCGCGATGGCATCCTCTACGTGAATCCGGGTAGCGCGTCACCACGCCGCTTCAGGCTGCCGATCTCGATCGGCGAGTTGCGGATAGCCGGCTCGCAGTTCGAGACGCGGCTCGTGACGCTGATCGAATGACCCTGCATCTGCGATCGTTCGACGAAGCGGACACCGAGGCGGTGATCGCGCTCTGGCACGCGTGCGGTCTCGTACGACCCTGGAACGATCCGCGACTCGACATCGCCCGCAAGTCGACCACGCAGCCGGAACTGTTCCTCGTCGGCACCGTGGACGATGTGCTGGTGGCCAACGCAATGGTCGGCTACGACGGGCATCGCGGATGGATGAACTATCTCGCGGTGTCGCCGGACCATCGCGGCCAGGGCCATGCGCGCGCCCTGATGGACGAGGCCGAACGCTTGCTGATCGCGCGAGGCTGCCCGAAGCTCAACCTGCAACTGCGACGTACCAACACCGCCGCGCGCGGGTTCTACAAGGCGCTCGGTTATGTCGAGGACGATGCGGTCAGCTTCGGCAAGCGACTGATCGTCGACGGCCCGAAGGATTAACAGGCAACCAACAGGAGACCACGATGACCAACGCCCTCAACTGGTTCGAGATCCCGGTCGACGACTTCGACCGCGCGAAAATGTTTTACGGCCGCATCCTCGACTACGAGATGCCCGAGATGCTGATGGGTCCTTCGCGCATGGGCTTCTTTCCCTACGATCAGCCATCGGGCGGCGTCGGTGGTGCGATCGTCAAGGTCGACGACTTCCTGCCGTCGCGCACCGGCACCCTCGTCTACCTCAACGGCGGCAACGATCTCTCGCCGGTCCTGATGCGCGTCGAAGCGGCAGGCGGCAAGGTGCTGCTGGGCAAGACCGAGATCACGCCCGATCTGGGCTACTACGCGACCTTCCTCGATTCCGAAGGCAACAAGGTCGCGCTGCACTCGCCGAAGTAGCTTTCAGTCCGCCTGGATGTCCGCGTTCGCGTCGTTGCGCACGAAGTTGCGGTCGTCGATCGCGAAGACCCGCGCCGCGAACGGACCCGGAGCCAGCTTCGTGACGCGCCACACGACCGTGCCCTGCGCGTCGGCGATGACCAGCGGGACGCGCTGGGCCGCGCTCCAGCAGATCTGCATCGACCGGTCTTCCTGCGTCAGCCGATACCAGCGGCAGGCGGCGATCGGGTTCGCGTCGGGCGGCCCGGCCTTCATCGTCATCAGGCCATAGCCGCCTCGCGGACGCGACAGCGAGTGCGCCTGGGCGAACCAGTCGGTGAAGTGACCGATGCGCAGCAGGTTCGTGCGATCGACATCGGTGCGGATCTTCCGCTTCAGGTCGAGAACCGTCATGGTCCACTCCACCGCACCCGGCGGACGCACGACATAGGTCTCGATCGCGTCGTCGGTCCGCCGTCTGACGCGCAACTCGCCATCGCGCCAGACCTCGAGGCGATGGTCCTGCCCGCCCGATTGATAGGTGGCCGCGTAGTAGGACTGACGACTGTCCTCGCGCGCGTCGAAGGTGCGATCGAAGTCGAGCCCCGGGCTCGCACAAGCCGTCCGAGCCAGCGGCAGGACCAGCAGCGCCAGCGCCATCCGTCCGGCAACGCGTCGCCCGACCGTGCTCAATTCCGCACCGCCTGTGCGAAGTCGAAGTAGCGATAGGTCTTGTTGTCGACCGTCAAATCCTTGACCGCGAGGTTGATCGAATAGGTCCCGGTCAATGCCGTGTCGACCGTGGCCCCGGTCGGGTCGACCGGCGACTTGAACACGATGCCGGCCGCCGGCGCGGACGGATTGACCACGCTCGCGCGGATCGACGGCGTCGAACTGCTCGCAGGCTTCACGAGCGCCTCGTTCAGCACACGACCATCCGCGGCGGACATGGTCAGGCCGAACAGTTGCGCGACGGTCGGGGCGACATCGACGTTGCCGGTCGGATTGGCGATGGTGATGCCGCTCCTGAAGGCCGGGCCGAACGCGATCAACGTGTTATGGACGTCGATCGGGCTGAAGCTGCCGTGCATGCCGCGGTTGCCCTGGAAGCTCTCGAACTCGATACCAGGCAAACCATTGACGAGCTGCTGCGAATCCCAGTTGAAGCTCGCGACGATGTCGGGCTGTCCCTTGTTCTGGCGCGTGGCGTTCTCGAGATTGACGCTGCTCATCGTCAGGGTTCCGGGGATCGCGCCGTAACGGCTGTCAACGAAGATCGCGCCGTATTCCTCGCGACTTTGCAGGAAGCGGACCAGGTTGGCGACCGTGGTCGCGTCGTGGTCCGGCGCGTAAAAGTAGTCCGAGCCGCCATTCGCAGCGATCACGATGCCGTTGCCGGGCAATGTTGCCGGCACCTGGAAGCGCGCGACCGGCGTCGCCAGCGATGCGCTGATCGCCTGGTAGCGCCTGCCGGCCGTGCCGCACAACGTGCCGCTCGTGTCGGTGCCGACCGCGTACACCGCCGAGCCATCAGCCTTGATGCCGGCCTGGGCGGAGGTCGCGCAACCGCTGCCGTCGTAGGCGTTGAAGCCGGCGTAGGTCAGCAAGTCGGCGGATCGCACGTCGCCCGACACCGAATAGCCGTTGACCGGATCGATGTCGGCGAGCGCCGCGTTGGTGATGCCGCCCGTCACGGTCGTGCTCGACGTGATCGCGCGCAGCGGGAACAGGCGCGTCGGCCCCGACACGTTGCTGTGCGCGTGGTCCGACACGATGATGATGTTGGTCGTTGTGTCGAGACCGTTGGACTTGAGCGCGGCCTGCACCTCACCGAGCCGCGCGTCCTGCGAGGCCAGTGCCTTGCGATAGTTGGCCGATCCCGGCCCGTAGGCGTGTTCGGTGTTGTCCGGCGTGCGGAACCAGATCAGCGTCAGGTCGGGCAGCTTCTTCGGCAGGATGTATTGCGTGAAGAGGCCGAGCATGTACTTGTTGGAAGCGTCTTCCGGCGGCCCCTGGGTCGTGTCGGTCGCATCCTTCGCCTGCACGCCGTTCGGCAGCGGGAAGGTCAGCGCGCCGGCACGCGCCGTCGGGTTGCCGTTGGTGGCGGCCAATGTGATCGTTCCGCTCGGATAGGCAAAGGTCGTGTTCGACGGCAGCGCGAAGCCGGCCGTCAGCAACTCGGTCGCGAGCGACTGCGGCAGCACCGCGTTCTCGTCGACGAAGAAGCCGCCACGTCCCAGGTCCTGGATGTAGGCCGCACCCGACTTGCCGAGCGCGAGCGTCTTCAGGCCCGCGTCCTGCGCGGTCTTGAACAGGCTCTTGACGAGCAGCAACTGGCCGCCGTAGTAGTCGTTGAGCGTGGTCAGCACCGCATAGTCCTCGGTGAAGACCGGATCGACGTAGTCCTGGTTGGCGCCCGCGGCGGACTTGCCCACGGGGATCGGTTGAGCCGCGCCGGCCTGCGGCGGCGTCCAGAAGGTGTTGCCGTAGAAGCCCGACGTCTTCGGGAACGAACCCGTCGCGAACGACGAGCCGTTCATCATCGTGAAGGTCGGATAGGTCGAGTGATGATCGCTGAAGCCGACCCCCTGCTGGCGCAGCGCGTAAAGGTTGGGCGTGTCGATCGGGTTCACCGAGTCGGGACGCAGCCCGTCCCAGACCATGATGATGGTTCGCTGCGTGGGGGCTGCCGCCACCGGTGCAGGTGGGGAGCCGTTGTCGGAATTGCAGGCGGAGACACTGGCCAGTACGAAGCACAGGGCGAGGCCCGAAGAAAAGTGGCGCACGAATGGATCCCGTCGATTGAAGTGAGCGAAGCGACCGGCGGCATGAGCGAAGTGCACCGGATCGGAGGTCGCCCGCGGATCATGGGAAGCGCATGTGACGGAATCGTGTAATCGACGGCCCGTGCAATCCCTCGAAAGCAATGCGACGATCGGCTGCTCTGAAGGCAATTTTCGACATCGAGTGGGCCTTCATCGGGACGACCATGGCCGCCTCATCCTCACTGCATCACCCACGCTTCGATGCCTACATCGCCGACGCTGCGCCGTTCGCAAGACCTATCCTCGTGCATCTGCGCGCGGTCGTGCACGCGGCTTGTCCCGAGGTCGAGGAGACCATCAAGTGGAGCCGGCCCTTCTTCGACTATCGCGGCAGCACGCTCTGCATGATGTCGGCCTTCCAGGCGCATTGCGGCTTCGGCTTCTGGCGCGACAGGGAGATGGAAGGCTTGCCGCAGCAGGAGCGCGGCAAGGGCATGGGGCAGTTCGGACGCATCGGCTCGAACGAGGACCTGTCATCGAAGCGTGCGTTGACGGCCTTCATCAAGGCC
This sequence comes from Betaproteobacteria bacterium, assembly GCA_025356395.1. Taxonomy (GTDB): domain Bacteria; phylum Pseudomonadota; class Gammaproteobacteria; order Burkholderiales; family Burkholderiaceae_D; genus CAHJXF01. The sequence continues at coordinate 66,499 of JANXTA010000122.1, read as the reverse complement.
GCGATGAAGCTGGCCGAAGCGGACACGAAGCCGGTGCCGAAGGTCGACGCGGCGATGCCCGACGACCTGGAACTCGCCTTCGAGTCGACTCCCGGTGCAGTGAAGCACTTCGACGCCTTCAGCCCAAGCGCCAAGCGCCAAGCGCCAAGCGCGAATACATCGAGTGGATCGTCGAGGCCAGGCGCGCGGAGACCCGCGCCGCCCGCATCGCGACGACGATGGAGTGGTCGGCTGAAGGCAAGACGCGCCACTGGAAATATCAGAAATAAGCGCGGTGTCCGTCCGGGCCATCGGCAGATCCACCAGAGGGAATTCCATGAGCGTCATCGCCACCGTCTTCGTGTTGCTGGTCGCAGGTCTGCACTTCTACTTCATGCTGCTGGAGATGGTGTTCTGGACGAAGCCGCTCGGCCGCAAGGCCTTCGGCATGAGCATCGAGAAGGCCGAGTCGACGAAGTCGCTGGCGGCCAACCAAGGGCTCTACAACGGCTTCCTCGTCGTCGGTCTGCTGTGGGGCGCGATCGCGGCCAGTGGCGGCCCCCCGACCGCGCCGAGCGGCTTCGCGATCGAACTCTTCTTCCTCGGCTGCGTGATCGTCGCAGGCGTCTTCGGTGCCGTCACCGTGAGTCGCAAGATCCTGTTCGTCCAGGCGATCCCGGCCGCGATCGCGCTACTGTTCGTGTTCCTCGCGCGCTGAGGCAGAACCCTCAAGCAAGAATCAGTACGGCCGTATTGGAACGGTCATCGGGCCTGCGCTATCCTGCCGCTCCCCCCCTGAAAACAACGAGGAAGCACCATGATCAAGAAAAGCGGATCAGCGCACTGGCACGGCGGCATCAAGGACGGCGGCGGCACCATCTCCACGCAGACCGGCGTGCTGAAGGAAGCGCCCTATGGCTTCAAGGCGCGTTTCGAAGGAGGCCCGGGCACGAACCCCGAGGAGCTCATCGGCGCAGCGCACGCGGCCTGCTTTTCGATGGCCTTGTCGCTGATGCTCGGCAACGCGAACATGAAGGCCGAGAGCATCGCCACCACCGCCACCGTGTCGCTCGACCAGGACGGCGACGGCTTCACGATCAAGGCCGTGCATCTGGACACGACTGTCAAGATCCCGGGTGCCGACAAGGCGGCCGTCGAGAAGGCGATCGCGGATGCCAAGGCCGGTTGTCCGGTCTCGAAGCTGCTGAAGGCCGAGATCACCATCACGCCCAACGTCGAGGTCTGACGGCGCGACGCGCGGGTCTAGAGCGCTGCGGCCCGCGCGCGCAGTTCGAACTTCTGGATCTTCCCGGTCGCCGTCTTCGGCAACTCGCCGAACACGATGGTTCGGGGCACCTTGAAGCCCGCCAGGTGCGCCTTGCAATGGCGGATCAGTTCATCGGCGGTGACGTCGCTGCCCGCCTTCCGTTCGACGAAGGCACAAGGGGTCTCGCCCCACTTCGCATCGGTCTTCGCGACCACCGCGACCGCCAGAACCGCCGGGTGCCGATAGAGCACGTCCTCGACCTCGATCGACGAGATGTTCTCGCCGCCCGAGATGATGATGTCCTTGCTGCGGTCCTTGATCCGCACATAGCCGTCGGGGTCGATCACCGCAAGGTCGCCCGAATGGAACCAGCCGCCGGCGAAGGCCGCGTCGGTGGCCGTCGGGTTCTTCAGGTAGCCCTTCATGCAGATGTTGCCGCGGAACATGATCTCGCCCATCGAGGTGCCGTCGTGCGGCACCGGCACCATGCTCGCGGGATCGCATACGTCGATCGCCGCCTCGAGGTGATAGCGCACGCCTTGACGCGCATTCAGCCGCGCGCGTTCGCCGATGTCGAGCGTCGACCAGTCGGCCTGCTTCGCACATACGGTGGCCGGGCCATAGACCTCCGTCAGTCCGTAGACGTGCGTGAGGTCGAAGCCCATCGCCTCCATGCCCTCGATCATCGAAGCCGGCGGTGCGGCGCCGGCGACCATGGTTTTCACCGCATGCGCGATGCCCACCTTCATCGCGTCGGGTGCATTGACCAGCAGGCTCTGCACGATGGGCGCGCCGCAGTAATGCGTCACGCGTTCGCTGCGAATCAGGTCGAAGATGATCGCGGCGTCGACCTTGCGCAGACACACGTTGACGCCTGCGCGTGCGGCGATCGCCCACGGGAAGCACCAGCCATTGCAGTGGAACATCGGCAGCGTCCACAGGTAGACCGGATGCAGGGCCATGTCCCATTCGAGGATGTTCGACACCGCGTTGGTGTGCGCGCCGCGATGGTGATAGACCACGCCCTTCGGATTGCCGGTGGTTCCCGACGTGTAGTTGAGGCAGATCGCGTCCCATTCGTCGTCGGGCATGTGCCATGCGAAAGCAGGGTCGCCCGCCGCGATGAACGCCTCGTACTCGATCGAGCCGATCGCCTCGGTAGCACCTTCGTACAGCGCGTCGTCGACGTCGATGATTTGCGGCGTGACCTTCGCGATCACGAGCGCGGCCTTTATCACGCCCGCGAATTCACGGTCGACCAGCAGGACCTTCGCCTCGCCGTGATCGAGCATGAAAGCGAGTGCCTCGGCATCGAGCCGCGTGTTGAGCGTGTTGAGCACCGCGCGCGTCATCGGCACGCCGAAGTGCGCCTCGACCATCGCCGGCGTGTTGGGCAGCATCGCCGCGACGGTGTCCCCCTTGCCGACGCCGGCCGCGATCAACGCCGACGCGAGACGCCTGCATCGGTCGTAGGTCTCGCGCCAGTTGCGTCGCACGGTGCCGTGAACGACGGCGAGCCGCTCTGGATAGACGGTTGCGCTGCGCTCGATGAAGGTCAGCGGCGTGAACGGCACGAAGTTGGCTGCGTTCTTCGCGAGATCCGAGTCGTCCATGCATGCTCCGGTGGGTCGGCCGCGAGGCACAGCCGACGATGAGCGAGCGATCATAGACCTGTGGTTATCAGGCAAACTCCTCGGCCGACGTATCGACATCCGCGAGGTCCCGATGAGCGCACTCCCCGTCATTCAGGCCGATTCCGAAATCCTTCTCAGGCACGACCATGGCGGTGTCGCCACGCTGACGCTCAACCGTCCGAAGCAATACAACGCTTTGTCGGAAGCGATGCTCACTTCGCTGCAGTCGGCTCTCGACGCAATCGCCCAGGACGAGTCCATCCGTGTGGTCGTGCTCGCGGCGAACGGTCCGGCCTTCTGTGCCGGTCACGACCTCAAGGAGATGCGTGCTGATCCGCGCCACGAGCGCATCGCCGCGCTGTTCGCACAGTGCAGCCGCATGATGCAGACGCTGACCGCCCTGCCCCAGCCGGTCATCGCCCGCGTGCAGGGCCTGACGACGGCGGCCGGGCTTCAACTCGTCGCGCAGTGCGACCTCGCGGTCTGCGCGGGCACGGCACGCTTCGCGGCATCGGGCATCAACCTCGGCCTGTTCTGCGCGACGCCGTCGGTGCCGCTGGTCCGCAACGTGCCGCGCAAGCAGGCGATGGAGATGCTGATGACCGGCGACTTCATCGACGCCGCATCGGCCGTCGAACGGGCACTGGTCAATCGCGCGGTGCCTGCCGATGATCTCGACGCCGAGGTGGCCAGGCTGGCCGACAGCATCAAGGCCAAGCCGCGCGAGATCGTCGCGATGGGCAAAGCGCTCTTCTATCGACAGATCGAACTGGGACTGGCGGCAGCCTACGACGACGCGGCCGCCGTGATGGCTTGCAACTTCATGCACGCGGATGCGACGGAAGGCGTCAGCGCCTTCGTCGAGAAGCGCAAGCCGAGCTGGAGCTGAACAGGCCGCGGCCGCATGCAGCCAGCGTCAGCTCGAAGAGGCAGCGAACCAGACCCTGTCTCGACCCAGCCATTCGATGTGGCCGAAGCCGTGCTGTCGCAGCACTTCCGCGACGTCGATCTCCGACGGCGACACCGTCGTGAAGCGCTGCGTCCATGCTTGACCGAAGGCCTCGTAGCGAAGCGTCATGGCCACGATGCCATTCGTTCGCACGACCTGCTCGGCGTGGTGTACGACCCCGTTCGATTCGCCAATGCGACCGTCTTGCACCGTGGCCAGCCATGAGGGGTCGTGGCGCTTCGCAAAGAAGGTTCTTCTGGGAGCCAGATGACGCCAAGCGGCTGCAACGAACTCGTTTCTCACCTTCACGTCGGAATGAGTGATCAGGTGGCTCGGCAGCAGACCCGGCGACCACGTTCGACGAGGCCGAGTCCTTAGATCGAAGCGCAGATACCTTCGACGCCGTCGGGCAGATGCGCGAGCATCGCTTCGGACTCGTCGACCCCGGTGACGCTCAACTTCAGTTCGAGAAGGCGCGTGCACAGCCTTCCGCTTGCGCACCTGAGTTCGACAACCGTTGCGTGGCGCCGCAGCGCGTGCTCGATGTCACGCAGTTCGTCCATGTACGGTAACGGTCGGTCCGGTCCCGAGCCGGAAAGCGTGGTGACCATCCCCATCGACAGCCGTGATCAGTTCTGCACGACGTCCGCGCCCTTGGGCGGCACGAAGCTGAAGGTGGACAGGTCGACCTTGGGATTGCGTTCGACGTTCGTGAAGTCGAGCATCGTCACCTGGCCGAGCGCATCGTGCAGTTCCATCGCGGCGAGTTCGCCGTTGCGAAAGCCGATCGAGATGCGCTCGAAAGCCGTGCCCTTGGCCTTCGGCGTGGCGTCGAGCCACGCGACGCCGTCGCGCACGCCGCTATCCTTCAGGTCGAAGCTCTTGTCGATCTCGTTGCTGCCGAACAGGATCGCGGCCGGCGTGCTGCCGAGCGCGTCGCCAAGCTTGCGGACGGTGACCTGGTTGAGGTCCTTGTCGTAGATCGACAGCTTCTCGCCATCGGCCACGAGCAGCTGCTCGAAAGGCTTGGTGTAAGCCCAGCGAAAGCGTCCCGGCCGCGCGAAGATGAAGTCGCCGCTGGTCGCCTGCGACGGGTTCTGCGTGCGCGAGACGACGCGCTGGGTGAAGTTTCCCTTCGCGCTCTTCGTTTGCGTGGCGAAGCTGTGCAGGTCATCGAGGGATCCGGCGTGGGCGATACACAGTGCAGACGCAAAGGCAACGCCGGCAACTACCCGGCTCAGCGTCCGATATGACTTCTTCGACATAAAGAGCGGCGACGTAATGGACGTCATCGGGTTGGTCCTATTTTTAGCGCTTGGTCAGGCATCAAATCTTCGACGCAATTCGTTCGAGTCACGTTCCAACGTGATCGCGAATTTGTTGAAACAGCAGGTGACCGGGTCAGTCGATGTCGCGGTCAGCCGAGCCGGGCCCTCATGCCGCGTCGTGTCACGAGCAATGCAGGCACATCAGTAACGACTGATGCTCCAGAGGATATCGTGATGGGTACCAAGGTAGGCGTGAATCAAACGGTTGCGTGTCGCCACGACTAGCCGCCACGGGACCTGCGGATATTCGATGCGAACGTCGTCCGGAACATGGCTCGCCGCCTACCCGATCAACTCGAGATTGCGAACGGTGGCGTCATAAGTCAGCCCGTGCTCGATGAAACGCGCCCGATCGAGCCCATGCGTGTACGCGATGACCCGTTCGGCAAACGCGATCATGTCGTCGACATAGAAGACCCACGGCGCTGCCCCGCTTCAGACATGCACGGCTTCCGCCTCGATCGATGGGCGGAGCTCGGGGCGGAATCCCTCGTCGGTGACGAGATCCACCGGGCGACCGAACACGTTTTCGAGGAAGAACTGCACGCCGAAGTACCGATCCGAAGTCGCAGGACCAGCGAAGCGGACGAGGACATCCACGTCGCTGTCACTCCGCGCCGAATTCCTGGCGATCGATCCGAACAACGCGAGGTCAGTGACGCCACAGCGGATGGACAACGTCGACTTGTTGCGCTTCAATTTTTCGAGGGTCTCGGCGCGATCCATCGTCGTCACTCTCCGCTCGAAGCCGGAACCAGGATTTCGCGATTCCCGTTCGACTGCAGCGAAGACACGATGCCAGCCTTCTCCATGTCTTCCAGTAGGCGCGCCGCGCGGTTGTAGCCGATGCGCAGCTTGCGCTGCACGTAGGAGATCGACGCGCGCCGGTCCTTGATGACGATGGCCGCGGCCTCGTCGTACAGGGCGTCCGCCTCCCCGCCACGACCCTCGCCGGGCGACTGGTCGCCGTCCTCCAGGTCGCCCAGGACGCCGCCTTCGAGGATGCCTTCGATGTAGTGCGGGCCGCCGTGCGCGATCGCCTGCTTCTTGAGATGCTCGACCACCGCATGCACTTCCTCGTCGGCGACGAACGCGCCGTGCACCCGTTGTGGCATCCCGGTGCCGGGCGGCAGGTAGAGCATGTCGCCCATGCCGAGCAGCGCCTCGGCGCCCTGCTGGTCGAGGATGGTGCGGCTGTCGATCTTGGACGAGACCTGAAATCCGATGCGGGTCGGGATGTTGGCCTTGATGAGGCCCGTAATGACGTCGACGCTAGGGCGCTGCGTGGCCAGGATGAGGTGGATGCCGGCAGCGCGAGCCTTCTGCGCGATGCGCGCGATCAGCTCCTCGACCTTCTTGCCGACGACCATCATCAGGTCGGCCAGCTCATCGATGACGATGACGATGGTGGGTAGCTTGTCGAGCGGCTCGGGGGCGTCGGGCGTCAGCGAGAAGGGATTGGGGATTTTCTCTTCCTTCTTGGCTGCGTCGGCGATCTTGTTGTTGTAGCCGGCCAGGTTGCGCACGCCGAGCTTGCTCATCAGCTTGTAGCGCCGCTCCATCTCGCCCACGGCCCAGTTGAGCGCATGACCGGCCTGGCGCATGTCGGTGACGACCGGCGCGAGCAGGTGCTCGATGCCTTCGTAGACCGAGAGCTCCAGCATCTTCGGGTCGATCATGATCAGCTTCACCGCGTTGGCATCGGCCTTGTAGAGCAGCGATAGGATCATCGCGTTGATGCCGACCGACTTGCCGGAGCCGGTGGTGCCTGCGACCAGCAGGTGCGGCATCTTCGCGAGGTCGGCCACGACCGGGCGACCCGCGATGTCCTTGCCGAGCGCCAGCGTCAGCGGCGACGGGCTCTCGTTGTAGACCTCCGAGCCGAGAATCTCGGACAGGCGCACGGCCTGGCGCCGCGGGTTGGGCAGTTCCAGGCCCATCGTGGTCTTGCCGGGGATCGTCTCGACGACGCGGATCGAGACCAGCGACAGCGCGCGCGCCAGATCCTTCGCGAGGCCGACGATCTGGCTACCCTTGACACCGGTGGCGGGCTCGATCTCGTAGCGCGTGATGATCGGGCCCGGATGCGCGGCGACGACCTGCACGTCGACGCCGAAGTCCTTGAGCTTCTTCTCGATCAGCCGCGACGTGAACTCCAGCGTCTCGGGGCTGACGGTCTCCTGCAGTACCGGCGGCGGCGCGAGCAGCGACAGCGGCGGCAGGTCGGTCTCGGGCATCTCGGCAAACAACGGGACCTGCTTCTCCTTCTGCACACGCGTCGACTGCGGGACTGCGACCACCTGCGGCTCGATGCGGATCGGCGGCGCCTCGACGATGCGGCTGCGCTCCTGCACCACGGCTTCCGATCGAACGACGGCGGCCTCGGCGCCCACCGCACGATCCTCGGCGGCCTCGCGCTTGCGCTTGAAGAGCATCACCGTGCCTTCAAGGAAGCCCCCGACGCGCTCGGCGATCAGCAGCCACGACCAGCCGGTGAAAAGCGAGAAGCCGCCGGCGAACAGCACCAGCAGCGCTAGCGTGGCGCCGGTCATGCCGAAGGTGTTGACGAGGAAGCGTACCTCCTCGTGGCCGATCACCCCGCCCGGCCCCTGCGGCAACGTATGGCGCACGGCTGCGCCAGCGCGGAAGAACTCGATACCGCACGACGCCACCAGCATCACGACGAAGCCGGCGAGATGGATCCAGACCGGCTCCCCCGGCTCGGCGTCGTCGGGCAGCAGGCGGCTGCGCACCAACGCTCGATAGCCCACCGCCACGCGGCTCGCGAACAGCACGATCAGCCAGTAGGCCGAGTAGCCGAGCACCGACAGCAGCACGTCGGCCAGCCAGGCGCCGAAGCGCCCGCCCCGGTTGCCGAGCGATGCGACGCTCGCGCTGTGCGACCAGCCCGGGTCGGCCGCGCTGTAGGTGACGAGGATCAGGAAAAGATAGAGCGCGAGCGCCGCGAACGCCAGCCAGCGCGCCTCGCGAAAGAGACGGGACGCGCGCGAGGCCTCGCCGTTGCGGGCGTTGGAAGGCCCGGCAAGCGTGCTGGCGAAGGTCGAGCCCGACGAGGAAAGCGAAGCGGAACGGGGCATAGCGCGATTATATCGACCGGCCTCATTCCGGCCGCCCGGACCGTCGCCCCGGAAGACCAAAAGAGCAACGACCGGCAAGGTGTGCGGCTCGCGACGCACCAACGATTGCCCTCTTATAATTGCGTCCCGCACGCCGCCTGTGGCTCCGTGCACTTGCCGTCGGGCGACGTGCCCCGACTTTCCACCGATCCAACTTTTTCGCTGCCCACCATGTCCGCACCCAAGCACGCCCGCGTCCTCATCCTCGGTTCGGGACCCGCCGGCTACACCGCGGCCGTCTACGCGGCCCGCGCCAACCTCAAGCCGCTGCTCATCACGGGCATGGCCCAAGGCGGTCAGCTTATGACCACCACCGACGTCGACAACTGGCCGGCCGATGCCGAAGGCGTCCAGGGTCCGGAGCTGATGGAGCGTTTCCTCGCACATGCCAAGCGCTTCGACACCGAGATCGTTTTCGATCACATCCACACGGTCGACCTGCGTCAGAAGCCCTTCCTGCTGATCGGCGACGCGAGCCGCTACACCTGCGACGCGCTGATCATCGCGACCGGAGCATCGGCGATGTACCTCGGGCTGCCGTCGGAAGAGGCGTTCATGGGCCGCGGCGTGTCGGGCTGCGCAACCTGCGACGGCTTCTTCTACAAGGGCCAGGAAGTCGCGGTGATCGGCGGCGGCAACACCGCGGTCGAGGAGGCCCTGTACCTGTCGAACATCGCCAGGAAGGTCACGGTGATCCATCGCCGCGAGAAGTTCAGGGCCGAGGCTATCCTGATCGACAAATTGAAGGAAAAGGAGAAGGCCGGGACCATCGAGGTTCGCTGGAACGCGCGGCTCGACGAAGTGCTCGGCGACGACTCCGGCGTGACCGGGATTCGCATCGCCACAGTGAATCAAGGCGCCACCGACGGCACCACGACCGATATCGCGCTGTCAGGCGTCTTCATCGCCATCGGCCATCGGCCCAACACCGAGATCTTTCAGGGCCAGGTCGACATGAAGAACGGCTACATCATCACGAAGGGCGGTCTATCGGGCCAGGCCACCGAGACCAGCATCCCCGGCGTCTTCGCCGCGGGCGACGTGCAGGATCACGTCTATCGCCAGGCCATCACCAGCGCAGGGACCGGCTGCATGGCCGCGCTCGATGCGCAGCGCTATCTCGAGAACATGGATGTGCCGGTGCCGCTGCAAGAGGCCGTCGTCGAGCTCTGAGGTTCGATCGCCCGCCTGCGTAGCCGATGCGAGCAGAGATCAGCCGAAGGTCATCGCTGCACGCGTGACGATGATCGTGCCACGACGTCGCGACAGTCCGAACGCGATCAAGCCGCCCAGAGTCAGCAACCAGATCGTCGCCGGGATCGGCGCCACATCGACGCGCGGCGTGCTGGCGTTGGGCGCGAAGTCGGCGATGTGCGCATTGCCCGCGCCATGGCGTGGCCACAGGTTCCATCCGAAGTCGGCGAAGGCGCGTCCCTGCGTCGGGAACAGCAGCGCCGGCAGGTCGAACGTGATGGTGTTGCCGGCGATCACGATCGGCGACGTGATGGCGCTGGTCGTGCCGCCGAGTCCGAACAGGTTGATCGAGCCCGTGGCGTTCGCGTTGATGATCACGACCGAGTCGAAGAAGACACCGGCGCCCACGGCGGGCGAGGTCGCCAGGAAGCGTTGCGTGCTGGCGCCGCGATCGAGGCCCCACACGAAGAAGCCGCCCGGTGTCGTGCCGACCAGCCCGTTGAGTTGCGCGAAGAAGCGCAGCGTCGTATTGCCGATCAGCGTGACGTCCGCGCTGACCACGTCCATGTCGCCGCCGGCGCCGCCGATATAGGTCGGCAGGAAATCGCTGATGGGATCGACGATGGGGGTGGCGTCTGCGCCGGCGGTCGCCGCAGCGAACGCGAGACTGATGACGGCCGACCGGATGAGACTCTTCAACGCAGACATGTGACGCTCCCTGGGATGCATGGATGATCGGTCATCGAAGATGAAGCCGGTCGGTCTGTGCCGGTTCGGGTTCGCTGCGATAGACCTGAAGCGAACGATTCGCGCTCCCGTCTTATTCCACTATCCTTTCGATCCGGCCGATACCCGCGGTCGCCCCAATAAGCCTGTCGATGAAAGCCCGCGTCCACCACCTCTCGGATCTCGAAGTCCTGCGCGACGCCCTCGCGCGCGAGGCCGAGGAGCGCGCACGCGCCGAGTGCGAAGCGCGACGGAAGGCCGCCGAGGCCGCACGCGAAGCAAATCTCTTTCGGGCATCCATCGGCGCCGTCGAGCCCCTCAAGACCGGGGGTCGCGCCGAGCATCCGAAGAAGCTGCCCGCCCCGATCGCGCATCAGCGTCAACGCGACGAGGCCGCAGCCCTCGCCGAGTCGATCTCGGACGACTTCGATCCCGACGTGGTCCTCGACACCGACGAGCAGGTGTCGTGGCATCGCGAAGGCATCGGCCTGGAGATCGTCCGCAAGCTGCGCCGCGGCCACTGGATCGTGCAGGCCGAAGTGGACCTGCACGGCGCGCGCGTCGATGGCGCCCGCGAGATGGTCGGCACTTTCCTGCGCGAGTCGATCAAGCATCGCCTGCGATGTGTCCGTATCGTCCACGGCAAGGGCCACGGCTCCATCGGCAAGCAGCCGGTGCTGAAGGGCAAGGTGAAGAACTGGCTGATGCAGAAGGAGGAAGTGATGGCCTTCTGCCAGGCGCGTGAGCACGACGGGGGTGGAGGGGCGTTGATCGTGTTGTTGCGGCCGTCCTGAGAATCTGTGCAGAGCTTGTGGGGACGGCTCGCAGCGCGCCCAAAGATCGGGGCCTCCTGATGTTTAATTCGTCGCGCAAAGATGCAGTCGGCTCAGTAAGACAAGGCGAATCGCGATTGACTCGGGAGGCGACGATTCCTCCAGTCGTTGATGTGCAGATCTGGTCGGGCATCGACAAGACCTCGCCTCCCAACTCGTCTCGATTCCAGGATCTAGACATGAGCCTGCTTGAAGCATCCTTGGCGCACTGAACCAACGCGGTCGCGCGATAGACGATTTGCCACTTTCATCCCCAGAAAAATATTGCACGTGAACAGGCGCGGCTTTTCGTTACTGCCCCTTCTATGCTTTACCCCGCTTCATGTTGCCGCTACGCCTCCACGGCTCATCGTTGCCGTGGAGTTCAGCCTGCCCGGGCACTCCGCGGATTGGGTCGCTAGAGAGATCGCTGCGCCTTTTGAGCGTTTGTTCGGCAAGCAGGCGGGGCTCACGAGCATGAAGTCCGTCAGCTCCGCGACGCGATGCTTGATCGAATTGGGCTACGTCGGCACTCCGGAGCCCGTACCACTTCTCGAAGTGCGATCCATCACCGAGTCGACTTGGGGCGCACTCGAATTCATCATTCCCGAGCCACTGGTTGCGGTCCGCGAAACGCAGCTCGCATGAAGGCCCGTAACCTATCCAGCGCGCCGCTCGGGAAGTGGGCGGCAACGACAACGGCCCGCCGGGTCTGCGGCTGCACTGTCACGCGAACTGCTACGCAGCTTTCGTGATCAGTCCGGACAGGCACGACATCGAGTTCGTCTGCCACGAACCCGACGCGTGATCCCTTCTTCGAGCACACGCTCACAACGCCATGCGATGCGCCACTTACAGGTTCACCCCAGCGCTTCGCAAATGCTGAACCGATCCCATGGAAATCAGTTTTCAAGTATTCAGCCGGCGGCTGGAGACCACGGAGCCAAGCGATGACGAGTGAGACCAAGGTAAAAGGCCCTGCCTCCTACTTCCCTTCCATCGAGAAAACGAATGGAAAGCCGATGGCCCACTGGTTTGCGCTCGTAGACCGCAGAAGCTGCGCCGGACACCTGGAGATCGTCGGCTGGTTGAAGATCGAACACGGTCTTGGGTACGGCCACGCGAACGCGGTCGTCGCGCATCAGCTCGCCAAGCCGAAGACCTGATCGGTCGCCTGTGACTCTTGCGCGCGCAACGGTGCTTTAACCCGATCCGATGGACCGATCCACGCCCTACTGACCGAGCCGTCGATGAATGCGCAGCCCTATGAGGAGGTCCGACGACTAGACCATCGGTCGAGCGAGATGGCGGCCCGTACCCATGAGGTGCAGCGGGCCGCCTATCTGCAGGAGGCTGCGCTGATCGAGACCACGGACTTTCCCCGCTCCGGCGAACTGCGCACGAAGTGATGACGAGCGCTGCCGAGTTCTTCGGCTCTTTTTTGCGTGAAGAGCTTGCGAGGGTCGCGCAGATCGAGCGATCGGGGGTTGGCAGCAACACCATCGCTTCGCTGGTCGTCGCGGCCGCCCTTCAACACAGAGGAATCGGTAGAAGTCTCTTGCAGCACCTCGTGAACCTTTACGGCGCCGATGAACTGCGCGTGCAGACAGCAGTCCTCAACGTCCCGGCCCTGACTCTTCATCGACAGAGTGACTTCGTCTAATGTCGACGACGGCGCGTCGGCTCACCCGCTCTCGAAATCGGCATGCTCGTTCGCAAGCCGGGCCCTTCGTGCAAGACGGCCTGACGATCGGGGCCTCCTGACACCGCTGACTCCGCAATGGCCGGTAGCGTCCGGCGAGGCTTCGCGTATCAGCCGACGCGCCCCAACCACTCGTCTGGCCGTGTTTCGAGCCAAACGTGTTCTGCTCGACCTCACGCCCGATGCCCACCGAGGACCCCATGAAGACCATCACGAGCCCCCGCATTGCCCTGTCGATGTTGTTGCCGGTGACCCTGCTCTTCGCAGGCTGTGCGGTGAACGTCACTGGCCACACCCCCCTCGGCAAGGAAGAATACAAGACCGTCTTCTCGCAGGTCCTCCGGAAGTCCTTCGACGAAAAGGCCACGAACAACATCTGCCTGCCATCCCTATTCGGGTTCGGCCCGTCGGCGACGCCATCCACCGAAGTCGCCATCGACAACGACTTGAAGAACCCGCAGGCGCCCAAGGGGTGCCTCGCGCAATTCAGGGTTCTCGAATCGCTGGGTCTTCTCGCCAGCAGCGAGAGCGAACGCACGGTCAACAACAAGGTGCTGAAGTTCGCGACCTTCACGCGGACGGCCAAGGGCGAGAGCTACTACGCGAACGGGACCCTGTGCTGTGCGAGGGCCGAGCTCGACGAGATCGTGAAGTGGAAGGGACCGCTCGTGCTCGGCAAATATCAGGTGGCCTGGGTGTACTACACGACGAAGACGTTGCGCATCGAGGACTGGGCGAAGTCGCCCGAGGTGTTGGCAACCTTCCCGACCGTCACGCCCATCGTCGCGGAGAAGACGCCGAAGGTCCGGCAGGTGGCGATCGACCTGTCGAGCATCGGCTGGGACATCGCCGAGTACTCGAAGATGCTGCAGATGGAATAGTCGACGTGGGTGTACCGTTACGCGGCGCAAGCCGCTGCATCGGGTGGCCGCTTTTCTGGACGTCCGCAGCCCCACCCTTCGGAGAAGTTCATGAATCCTCGTGCGCGGTCGAGCATCATCCGCAGTCTCGTTGCAGCAGCTCTTCTCGCGGGGCTCGCCGATCTGGCCAGGCGGCAGGCCGAGCAGGATCACTGAATTTCAGCCGCCCGACTTTGATGCCCGACCTCGCCACATTCGTCAGCCCGCGGGCCTTCATCGAATCTCCGGAAACCTTGATCGATGGGGCATCCGCCTGCCTCGATCGCGTCACGGACCGCTTCAACGCATGCGACGCGGAAGGCGTGGATGCGGAGCTTCACTTCCCGCACGTCATGTGGTCGGGCGCGAGCCGTCTCGAATGGCCGAACGCGGGGCGACATCCGACGGACTTCTTCGACACCCTGAAGCGATCGGGCTGGCATCACACGCGCTACGAGGACAAGCAGGCTGCGCTCGTGGGCCGCGACAAGGTGCACTTCGTGGTCACGTACAGCCGTCGCCGGGCGGACAACGAGATCCTCAGCATGCACACCAACCTCTGGATGATCGTGCGCATCGACGATCGCTGGGGTATCTGCTTGCGCTCTTATTGAGCCGGTGACCCGTCGCGTCAGCGGCCCGCGACGAAATCGGCTGCCGAGATCACGCGCGTGTGCATCCCAATATCCCGCAGAAACAGCTTGTCGCCGGTGATCAGACGCACGTCCGGCATCGCCGCCAGCACATCCCACAACAACTGATCGCCTGGGTCAAGAGCGCGCAGCCCGAAGACCGGTGTCAGCACGACGGCGTGCTGCCCGATATCGGTCAGCACGGTCTACACCGCGGCAATGGGGAGGCCATGCAGCTTGCGGAGGTTCGGCCTGACCAGCATCGTCCGATATTCGGCCAGGAGAGCGCCGGAAAGGACGAAGGGAATTCATGCCGTCCGCATGCCGTCGAGAATGCGGACGACTTGCGACTCCTCGTGATTCGTCAGCACGCCGGCAACGACGATATCGGTGTCGACGATGACGGCCGTGCCACTCACGCTTTCCGGCGCGTGGCGACGACCTGCTCGTGCGCGATGCCCATTGCGCAATCGGGGGTCAGCTTGCTGTGCCCGCGCGCGCGTCGCACCAATTCTCGCGCGTCGTCCCGGGATTTGATGCCGTAGAAGTCCAGGCTTTCACCGATCAATTGCCCGATGATCTTGTCGCGGTTCGCTGACGCCTCCTTCAATGCGCGATAGCGAGCTTCCGACAAGGTCATGGTCAAGCGACTCATGCTGGCCTCAATTTGCTCGATAGATCCCCATGTTCGGGTCACCGACGAGCGATGTCGGGATCAGGCCACCACGTCCGACGGCTGCTTCAACAGCAACGCCAGCAACCGCGCGATCTCGTCGCGCATCTTGCGACGGTCCACGATCATGTCGATCGCGCCCTTAGTCAGCAGGAACTCCGACCGCTGGAAGCCCTCGGGCAGCTTCTCGCGCACGGTCTGCTCGATCACGCGCGGACCGGCGAAGCCGATCAACGCGTTCGGCTCGGCGATCACCACGTCGCCCATGAACGCGAAGCTGGCCGACACGCCGCCCATCGTGGGGTCGGTCAGCACGCTGATGAACGGCAGCTTGGCCGCAGACAGCTTGGTCAGCATGCCGGTGGTCTTGGCCATCTGCATCAGGGACAAGAGCCCTTCCTGCATGCGCGCGCCGCCGGTCGCCGTGACGCAGATGAACGGCACCTTCTGCTCGATCGCGGTCTGCACGCCACGCGCGAAGCGCTCGCCGACCACCGAGCCCATCGAGCCTCCCATGAAGCCGAACTCGAAGACGGCCGCGACCACCGGCACCGTGTGGATGGCACCGGCCATCACGATCAACGCATCCGTCTCGCCGGTGGACTCCATCGCTTCCTTGAGCCGGTCGGGATACTTCTTGCTGTCCTTGAACTTGAGCGTGTCGAGCGGCAAGGTGTCGCGCGCGATCTCGAAGCGGCCTTCGCCATCGAGCAGCGCGTCGATCCGCTCGCGCGCACCCATGCGCATGTGGTGATCGCACTTCGGGCAGACCATGCAGTTCTGTTCGAGGTCGGTCTTGTACAGCACCGACTCGCAACTCGGGCACTTGACCCACAGTCCTTCGGGGATGCGGCGTGGCTGGCCGTCGTTGCGTTGGATGCGCGGAGGCAGCAGCTTTTCGATCCAGCTCATGGATGGTGTTCCTCGTTGCGTGTTGTTCTCAGGCCTTCGATCGACGGGTGCTGGCGAGATCCAGTGCGTCCCGGATCTCCCGCACGAAGGTCTCGGCGACTGCGACCGCCTGATCTTCCGGGGCCGCTTCGATCGCTTCGATGATACGACTTCCGACCACGACGGCGTCGGCCAGCTCGGCGACCGCACACGCGCTCGCCGCATCGCGGATCCCGAAGCCGACACCGATCGGCACCGCGCTGTGCTGGCGGATCAGCGGCAGCTTCGCGGCCACCGACCCGACATCGAGCGTCGCGGAGCCAGTGATGCCCTTCAGGCTGACGTAGTAGAGGTAGCCCGACGCGACGCGGGCCACGGCTTCGATGCGCGCGTCGCTGGAGGTCGGGGCGAGCAGGTAGATACCGTCGATGCCGGCGGCATTCAGGGCGGCTGCGAAATCCTCGGATTCCTCGGGGGGATAGTCGACGACCAGCACGCCGTCGACGCCGGCTGCGCGCAACTCGGCCGCCAGCCCGTCGAGGCCGCCCTTGCGACTCGCCATCAGCTCGAAGGGATTGGCGTAACCCATCAGCACGACCGGCGTATCGGCGTCGTCGCGGCGGAAGGCCCGGACGCAGTCGAGCGTCGCGGCGAGACCGACGCCGCGCCTGATCGCCCGCTCGGTCGCGCGCTGGATCACGGGGCCGTCGGCCGACGGATCGGAGAACGGGACACCGAGCTCGATGACGTCGGCGCCGGCACGGGCCAGCGCGTGCATCAGGTCAACGGTGATCGCAGCCGATGGGTCGCCGGCGGCGATGTACGGAATGAGGCCGGTCCGGCCTTCGATCTTCAGCCTCGCGAAGCGTGCTCCGATGCGACGGTTCATCGCTTGCCCGCCGCGTCGACGATATGCAGATCCTTGTCGCCACGTCCGGAAAGGTTGACCAGGATGATCCGGTCCTGGTCCATCGTCGGCGCGAGCTTGGTCGCATACGCGAGCGCATGGCTCGACTCCAGCGCGGGGATGATGCCTTCGATGCGACAGCAGTCGTGGAACGCAGCGAGCGCCTCGACGTCGGTCGCACCCACGTACTCGGCGCGACCGATGTCCTTCAGCCACGCGTGCTCGGGACCGACGCCCGGATAGTCGAGGCCGGCCGAGATCGAATGCGTCTCGGTGATCTGGCCGTTGTCGTCCTGCAGGATGTAGGTGCGATTGCCGTGCAGCACGCCCGGCGTGCCGCGCTGCAGGCTGGCCGCGTGACGGTCGGTGCCGATGCCGTCGCCCGCCGCCTCCACGCCGATCAGGCGGACCGACGCGTCGTCGACGTAGTCGTGGAAGATGCCCATCGCGTTGCTGCCGCCCCCCACGCACGCGATGATCGCGTCGGGCTGCCGGCCCGCGCGCTGCGGCATCTGCCAGCGGCACTCGCGTCCGACCACTGCATTGAAGTCGCGCACCATCATCGGATACGGATGCGGGCCAGCCACGGTGCCGATGATGTAGAACGTGTTCTCGACATTGGTGACCCAGTCGCGCATCGCTTCGTTGAGCGCGTCCTTCAGCGTCTTCGAGCCGGATTCGACCGGCACGATGGTGGCGCCGAGCAGCTTAATGCGCTGCACGTTGGCCGACTGGCGGCCGACGTCTTCGCTGCCCATGTAGACCACGCACTCCATGCCGAAGCGGGCTGCGACGGTCGCGCTCGCGACGCCGTGCTGCCCCGCCCCGGTCTCGGCGATCACGCGCGGCTTGCCCATGCGACGTGCGAGCAGCGCCTGGCCGATGGTGTTGTTGATCTTGTGCGCGCCGGTGTGGTTGAGGTCTTCGCGCTTGAGATAGATCTGCGCGCCGCCGAGTTTCTCGCTCCAGCGTTTCGCGTGATAGATCGGGCTCGGTCGACCGACGAAGTGCGCGAGCTCGCTCTCGACCTCGGCGATGAAGTCGGGATCGCGTCGGTAGTGTTCGTAGGCGGCGTCGAGTTCGTCGAGCGCGCGCATCAGCGTCTCGGAAACGAAGCGACCGCCATAAGGTCCGAAGTGGCCACGCGCGTCGGGGCGCGAAGACGTACTCAGGGACGAAGCACTCGTCTGGTCAAATGCATTGCGGGCCGCGTGGATCGCGGCCAGTGAGGTCATGCCCATGTCTGGTTACTCCTGGGAGTTCGGTCGGTCGGCTGCACGAACCGCGGCGACGAAGTCGCGCATCGCGGTTGCGTCCTTGATGCCCTTGGCGCTCTCGATGCCCGATGAGGTATCGACGGCCGAGGGACGCACGCGCGCAATCCCGTCAGCGACGTTTGCTGCGTTCAAGCCACCACTCAAAACGACCGGACGCACGGCGTCGGGACCGATCAAGGCAAGTGGGACAAGAGACCAATCGAAAACCTTTCCGGAACCGCCGTAAGCGGCGGTGTGCGTATCGAGCAACAAGGCGACAGCCTGGTCGAACGCGAAGACGAAGTCTAACAAATCGAGCCCTGGCTCGACTCGCACCACCTTGATGAACGGGATGCGGAAGCCTGCGCACTGCTCGGGCGTCTCGTCGCCATGCAATTGCAGCAGCGTCAGCGGAACGCGATCGAGCACCTCGTCGATTTCCTCGCGCGACGCGTCGACGAACAGGCCGACCGCATCGATCGACGACGGCAACCGTCCGACCAAGCGCGCGGCCCGCTCGATCGACACGCAGCGCGGGCTCGGGCCGTAGAAGATGAGGCCGATGGCATCGACGTTGAGCGCGACGGCCGCGTCGATGTCCTGCTCGCGCGTCATGCCGCAAAACTTGATGCGCGTGCGGCCGTCAGGCCCTCCGATGAAACTCATGGGGCGAATCCTGCATGGATGGATGTGAATGACGGCGGGTCGGGCAGCACGATGCCGTCGCGATAGTCGACGCGCGCTAGGTACAGCCCGTCGGGCATGAAGGTCGGCGCCGAGACCGTGCGGTCCCGACCGGCGAGCAGTTCACCCAGCCACGCGCGGGGCTTCGCGCCGCGACCGATCGCGACCAGCGCACCGGTCAGGTTGCGCACCATGTGCTGGACGAAGGCGCTGGCCTTGAAGGTGAAACAGACGAAGTCGCCGCTGCGGCGCACCGAGGCGATCGACAACGTCTTGACGGGTGTCCTGGCCTGGCATTCCGAGGCGCGGAACGCCGAGAAGTCGTGCGTGCCGACCAGCACCTGCGCCGCCTCGTGCATCGCGTCGACGTCGAGCGGCGCATGGGTCCAGCCGGCCCGGCCGACCCAGTGGGGGGAACGGTGAGGCCGCACGAGCAGCAGGTAGTGGTAGGTCCGCGAGACAGCATCGAAGCGCGCATCGAAAGCGGCATCGACCTCGGCGGACCAGCCGATCGCGATCGAGGCCGGCAACAAGGCGTTGATGCCGCGGATCCAGCCCTGCAGGGTCCGCGTGGCGCCGGTGTCGAAGTGGACGATCTGCCCGAGCGCATGAACGCCGGTATCGGTCCGACCGGCGCACGCGACTCGCACGGGATGATCAGCGAAGCGGCTCAGTGCCGCTTCCAGCGCGTCCTGCACGGTCTTGCCGTGAAGCTGCGACTGCCAGCCGTGCCAGTCGCTGCCGTCGTACTGGACGCCGAGCGCGATGCGCGTCACGACCGAATCGCCCGCGATGCGACCATCACCCGGCTGGCGATCCTCGCGGTGGCCTCGGCCGCATGCGTCAGCCGAGTTCGCCGATCAATGTTCGCGCCCGATCGGCCTGCGTCTGGTCGCCGTTGCGGACGACTTCCTCGAGCAGTTCGCGGGCCCCGTCCTTGTCGCCGATGTCGCTGTACGCCAGGGCCAGGTCGAGCTTGGTCGCCATCGCCTGCCAGACGTCGGTCTTGGCACCGAAGTCCGTCACGATGTTGGTCGCTTCGTAGCTACTGTTGTCGAGCTCGAGGTTGATCTTCGAGAAGACGTCCAGCGGCTCGGTCTTGTCGAACTGATGGTTGTCGACGACGTTGCGGAAGTCCTGCGTGCGCGCCTGCGCGGGCGTCGCGTCCTTGGGTTCGGGCGGCGTGTCGCTGAAACCCATCTCCGGGTCCGCGACGATGCTCGAGCCGAAGATGTCGGAGGCGCTGAAGCCGTCGTCGGGTCGGGCCGCCGGCTCCTGCTCGGCGCGCGCGCGGAAGGCCGGCAGGTTGACGGCCGTGCGCGAGGTCGGGTCCCCGGCGCCGAACGCCGACGCGGTGAACGGGTCGATCAGCGGCTTGACCGAGCTACCGCCGTCGAAGTCGAGGCCTTTGCCCCTGGTCGGATCGACCGTTGCGGCGGGAGGCGGGGTCGTCGCGGTCGGCAGCGCGGCCATGCCGGTATTCGCGAAGCCGAGATCGAAGTCGAGGTCCATCGACGGGGCCGACGTGGCGCTCGACGACTCCGGACGGGGCATCGGATCCGTGCGCATGTATTCCGTTGCGCTGGCGGGCGGCGGCTCGTTGATGGACGGCGTCGTACCGACGTGCACGTCGGACGCCATGAAGTCGGAGGCGGCCAGTCCCGCGACGCCCAGCCCCGTGGTGCCGAGGCCGGTGCCGATCGACGGCGCAACGCGTGCCGGTGGCGTTGGCGCAGGAGCCATCGCAGCGACGGGCGCCGGGGTCCCGGCGTCGGCATACAGCGGGTTGTGGGGATCGATCGACAGGCCGAGACCGGCCGCCTGCTTCCAGTCCTCGCCCTGTCCGCCGGTTGCCGCGTAGAGCTCCGTGGACATCGTCTCGAAGGTCTTGGCATCGCCGCGCTTCGCGTAAATCTCGAGCAGCTTGAGACGAACGGCCTGACGCGATCCGTCGGAGCGCAACGCTTCCTTGAGGATCTCCTCGGCCTGCGCGTCGCGACCGTAGGCGATGTAGACGTCGGCTTCCGCCACCGGGTCGACTTCGTTTTGCTCGGGCAGGTTACCGGCGACCGGCACAAAGTTGGAGTGGAAGCCGCTGTTGGCCGTGTCCACCGACTGACCGCCCGTCGTGCCGAAGACGGAGTTGGCGTGCAGCACGCTGTTGTCCACGAAGATGCTGTCCTCGAAGCCCGCGAGCTTGCGACGGCGGCGCATCGTGAAGAGTCCGTAGCCGATCAGCAGGATCACGAGGGCGATCAGGCCGATCAGCAGCAGCGAGTTCTCCTTGATGCTGTCGAACCAGTTCTCTTCCACGACCACCGTCGTGGGCGCCTTCGCCGGCGCGGCCGTGACCGGCGCGGGTGCCGGAGGCGGCGTCGAAACCACCGGAGCGGACTCGGGTGCCGGAGCCGGCGCGATGACCGCCGGCGCGGCGACGGGCGCCGCCACCGGTGCGGCAGTAGGCGGCAGGGCGACCGGCAGCGGCGCTACCAGCGCCGCGGCGATCGGGGGGGCGACGGATGCCGGCGCTTTCTGCAGGTCGGCCAGCGTCTGGTTCTTCAGGGCGAGCAGCTGCTGCAGGTCCGAGACGTTCTTCTCGAGCAGGGCGAGGCGCGTCTTGGTTTCCTGCAGTTCGCGATCCTTCGCGGCCAGGTCCTCGAGCGAGGGTCCGCTGACGCCGGCCCGTGAGGGGCCGCTGGTGGCGGCCTTGGTCGTGGCATCGGGCCGCGACAACTGCAATCGGTCCTTGGCTTCGGCCGTGGGCGCCGAGGTGTCCTCGACCCGCGTCGAGAGCTTGCCCGACGCCTGCTGGCCGGCGGCGCGAGTGGTCGGCGCCTCTGCAGCGTTGCGGGCGATGCGCTCGCGATACGAACCGAAATTGGAGCTCTGGGCGACGATGCGCCGCGCCTCGGCACCATCGAGCGCCTGCGCGTTCGGGGCATCGGGGATCTTCACCGTGGCGCCGGCCATCAGGCGATTGATGTTGCCCGAGAAGGCCTGCGGATTGTCGCGGTAGAACGCCGCGAGCATCTGCTCGAGCGACACGCCCTCGGGCTTGTTCTCGCGGGCGATCGAGAGCGCGGTGTCGCCGCTCTTGACCAGGTAGTCGCCACTGGTACTGCCGCTCGACGCCCCCGCTGCCGGGCGGGCTGCGGGGGCGGGCAGCGGTGCGAGCGGGGACGACGCCACGGGCGCGACAGCGGGCGCCGGTGGTCGACGCACGGCCGGTACCCGCGGGTTGACGAGCGGCGGCAACGGCAGGACGGCCTGCGCAGGATCGACGTTGCGCTGGGCGGTCGTCGTGTTGGGCGGATCGATCAGCAGTGTGTATTCGCGGACCAGGCGACCCGAGCCCCACGACAACTCGACCAGCACGTCGAGGAAAGGCTCGTTGACCAACTGGTTGGACGTCACTAGCACGTAGGCGTTGCCGTTGGCGCGACGCTGCACCGAGAAGCGCAGCGTCGTCAGCACAGAGCCGTAATCGATGTTGGCCTGGGCGAACGCATCGGCCGGGGCGAGGCGTGCGGTCAACGATCCGGCTTCTTCCTGGGCGACCGACGTCAGTTCGATCTCGGCCCGCAGCGGCTGGCCGATGGACGACAACACGTTGAGACGGCCCAGACCCGCGGCATGTGCACCGATCGCGCTGGTCGTCAGCGCGAGCGCGATCCCGAGGTGCAGGAGGCTCTTGCGAGGCCGTCGGTCCGATCCCTTCGAGTCAAGCTTCATGGTCATGTCCGCAGGTAGTGGCAGTACGGCCGCGTCGAGTCGATGCGGCGATCCGACGAGCGCTCGGGCGCTTTCTTCGTCGGCCTCCCGGAAACGCGTTCGCTGACGTGACACCGTCCGAACGAAGTTCCCATCCAAAGTCATGGACTTAGACACCCGAGCTTACGCAGCTTGGCAGCATTTGTCAGTGAGCCTCGCAAGCTCCGCAATTCACGATGTTGCCTCGCGACAACGATATAGGACGGGCGCCTCGGGCGGGCTAGTCCGTGTCACTAGGTACCGTATCGCACCGCTCCGTGTCCGGCATCGACACAACGGTCAGGCGCCGAGCAGGATGCGCAGCATCCGTCGCAGCGGCTCGGCGGCGCCCCAGAGCAGCTGGTCGCCAATGGTGAAGGCACCGACGTAGCCCGGGCCGATGGTCAGCTTGCGCAACCGGCCGACCGGGATGTCGAGCGTGCCCGTCACGACCGCCGGCGTCAGCGACTTCATGCTGTCCTCGCGCGTGTTCGGCACCAGCCTGGTCCACGGCGTCGACTGCGCCACGATCTCCTCGATCTCGGCGAGCGGCAGGTCGCGCTTGAGCTTGATCGTCAGCGACTGCGAATGGCAGCGCATCGCGCCGATCCGCACGCAGATCGAGTCGATCGGGATTTCCGGAAGGCCGAAGCCCGGACCGCGACCGAGGATCTTGTTGGTCTCGGCCATGCCTTTCCATTCCTCCAGCGAGATACCGTCGCCCATGTCGCGGTCGATCCACGGGATCAGGCTCCCGGCCAGCGGCACACCGAAGTTCGCCGTCTCACCGGCGGACAGGCCGTGCTGCGCGGCAAGGACCTTGCGATCGATGTCGAGGATCGCCGATGCCGGGTCCGCCAGTTCGCTCGCCACCGCGTCGTGGATCGTACCGAACTGCTTCAGCAACTCGCGCATGTGCAGCGCACCGCCGCCCGACGCGGCCTGGTAGGTCGTGCAGGTCATCCATTCGACCAGATCGTCGTTAAACAGGCCGCCCACGCCCATCATCATTCCGGCCACGGTGCAGTTGCTGCCGATGAAGTTCCTGATCCCGCGACCGATGGCCGCATCGATCACCGGACGATTGACCGGGTCGAGCACGATGATCGCGTCGTCGTTCATGCGCAGCGTCTTGGCCGCGTCGATCCAGATGCCGCTCCAGCCGGCGGCGCGCAGCTTCGGATAGATCTCGGTCGTGTAGTCGCCGCCCTGGCAGGTGATGACGATGTCGAGTTTCTTCAGCTTGGCGATGTCGAACGCGTCCTCGCAGGTCGTCTCACCGACGCCTTCGATCGCCGGACCCCTGCCGCCCACGTTCGACGTGCTGAAGAACACCGGCTCGATCAGCGCGAAGTCGCCTTCGTCGCGCATGCGCTGCATCAGTACCGAGCCCACCATCCCGCGCCATCCCACCAGACCGACCGTCTTCATGACACCGTTACCTGTCTTTGATTGATCGATTCACCGCTTCGCGATGATGAACGTCGACACCTAATAAGTAAATGTTCTTTACTTTATACGCAACGCGGCAACCACTGCATCCCCCATTGCCTTCGTGCCGACAAGGGTCGTACCTTTCCCAACGATGTCGGCCGTCCGCAAGCCATCGGCCAGCACCTTTCGAACCGCGCCCTCGACGCGGTCGGCCGCCTCGGTCCTGCCGAAGGTGTAGCGCAGCATCATCGCGGCCGACAGGATGGTCGCGAGCGGGTTCGCGATGCCCTTGCCCGCGATGTCGGGCGCCGAGCCGTGCGAAGGCTCGTACAGGCCCTTGCCCGACGCGTCGAGCGAAGCCGACGGCAGCATGCCGATCGAGCCGGTCAGCATCGCCGCTTCATCGGACAGGATGTCGCCGAACATGTTGCCGGTGACGATCACGTCGAAGCTCTTCGGCGCCTTCACCAACTGCATCGCGGCGTTGTCGACGTACATGTGGTCCAGGGAGATCTCGGCATACGAGGCGTGGACATCGGTCACGACGTCCCGCCAGAACTGGAACGTCTCCAGCACGTTGGCTTTGTCGACGCTGGTCACCTTGCCCGCATGTCCCGCGCTCTTGCGCTTGCGTGCCGCCTCGAACGCGACGCGGGCGATGCGCTCGATCTCGGGTCGCGTGTAGCGCATCGTGTCGAAGGCTTCGTCGGCGCCGATGAACGCGCCGTCGGGCGACTGGCGACGTCCCCGCGGCTGACCGAAGTAGATGTCGCCGGTCAATTCGCGAATGATCAGGATGTCCAGCCCTGCGACGATCTCGGGCTTGAGCGACGACGCGTCGGCCAGTTCGGGATAGAGGATCGCGGGGCGCAGATTCGCGAACAGCCCGAGCTCGCGACGCAGGCCCAGGATCGCCTGCTCCGGACGCAATGCGCGCGGCAGGCTGTCGTACTTCCAGTCGCCGACCGCGCCGAACAGCACGGCGTCCGCATCCTTGGCGGCCTTCAGCGTGCCCTCGGGCAACGGGTGCCCTTGTGAGGCATACGCGGTGCCGCCGACCTCGACGGTTTCGGTCTGGATGGCGAGGTCGAGCACGTGCAGCACCTTGACAGCCTCCGCGATGATCTCGGGGCCGATGCCGTCACCGGGCAGGATGGCAATGTTCACTGGATGGTCCTGGGGTTTTCGTTGTGTCGTGGCGCCGGTGCATCGGCGCCTGATGCACCGCCCGCTCGGACGCTGCGCCCTGCTGCGATCAAATGATCGTGTTCGCGAGCCAGGGGCGTTTCAGCAGCCGTTCCGCCTCGAAGGCGCGGATGCGATCGGACTGGCGCAGCGTCAGGCCGATATCGTCGAAGCCGTTCAGCAGGCAGTACTTGCGGAAGGACTCGACCTCGAAGGGACTCGTGCGGTTGCCCGGATCGATCACGACCTGCTGGTCGAGGTCGATGGTCAGCGAGTAGCCGATGCCGATCGCGGCATCGTGGATCAGGCGCGCCACTTCGGTCTCGGACAACACGATCGGCAGCAGGCCGTTCTTGAAGCAGTTGTTGTAGAAAATGTCGGCGTACGACGGTGCGATGATGGCGCGAAAGCCGTACTGCGTCAGCGCCCATGGCGCGTGCTCGCGCGACGAACCGCAGCCAAAGTTCTTGCCGGCGACGAGGATCGAAGCACCCTTGTAACGGGGCTGGTTCAAAACGAAGTCGGGGTTCGGGCGCCGGCCCTTCGGGTCCATGCCCGGCTCGCCATGGTCAAGGAAGCGCCACGCGTCGAACAGGTTCTCGCCGAAGCCGGTACGGGCGATCGACTTGAGGAACTGCTTCGGGATGATCGCGTCGGTGTCGACGTTGTCGCGCTCCATCGGCGCGACCAAGCCACGGTGCATGGTGAAGGCATCCATCAAAGACTCCGCACGTCGACGAAGTGACCTTCGATGCCGGCCGCCGCCGCCATCGCCGGGCTGACCAGGTGCGTGCGACCGCCCTGCCCCTGGCGACCTTCGAAGTTGCGATTGGAGGTCGATGCGCAACGCTCACCGGACTCGAGCCGGTCGGCGTTCATCGCGAGGCACATCGAGCAGCCCGGGTCGCGCCATTCGAAGCCCGCACCGATGAAGATCTTGTCGAGCCCCTCGGCCTCGGCCTGCGCCTTCACGATCCCCGAACCGGGAACGACCATCGCGAGCTTCACGTTCTTGGCGATACGGCGGTTGAGACGTTTCACGACCGCGGCCGCGTCGCGGAGGTCCTCGATGCGACCGTTGGTGCACGAGCCGATGAAGACCTTGTCGATCAGAATCTGGTCGATGCGCTGGTTGGGATTGAGGCCCATGTAGGTCAGCGCGCGTTCCATGCCGTCGCGCTTCTGCGCATCGCGTTCGCGCTCTGGATCCGGGACGCGACCGTCGATGGTGGTGACCATCTCGGGCGACGTGCCCCAGGTGACCTGTGGCTTGACGGTCGATGCGTCGAGTTCGACCACGCGATCGAAATGCGCGCCGGCGTCCGAATGCAGCGTGGCCCACTCCCTGACGGCGATGTCCCACACGACGCCGGTCGGCGCGTAGGGCCGGCCCTTGACGTAATCGAGCGTCGTCGCGTCGCACGCGATCATTCCCGAACGCGCACCGGCTTCTATGGCCATGTTGCAGACCGTCATGCGGCCTTCCATCGACAGCGCGCGGATCGCGCTGCCGGCGAACTCGATCGCGTGCCCCGTGCCGCCGGCGGTGCCGATCGTGCCGATCACCGCGAGCACCAGGTCCTTCGCGGTGCAACCGCGCGGCAGCACCCCGTCGACCCTGACCAGCATGTTCTTCGACTTCTTGGTCATCAGCGTCTGGGTCGCGAGGACGTGCTCGACCTCGGACGTGCCGATCCCGAACGCGAGTGCCGCGAACGCGCCGTGCGTACTGGTGTGCGAGTCGCCGCAGACGACCGTCATGCCCGGCAGCGTGGCGCCCTGTTCCGGTCCGATGATGTGGACGATGCCCTGGCGCTTGTCGGTCATGTTGAAGTACGTCAGCCCGTACTTGTGAGCGTTCGCGTCGAGCGTCTCGACCTGCAGCCGCGAGATCGGGTCGCTGATGCCTTCGGAGCGATGGGTCGTCGGGACATTGTGATCAGCCACGGCGAGGTTGGCGCTGTTGCGCCACGGCTGACGGTTGGCGAGTCGTAGACCCTCGAACGCCTGCGGACTGGTCACCTCGTGGAGCAGATGCCGGTCGATGTAGAGGATCGCGGTGCCGTCCTCTTCGCTGTAGACCACATGCGCGTCCCACAGCTTGTCGTAGAGAGTCTTGGCCATCGTATTGCGCGTGAGGTCGGCGCGTGCGGTCGATCCAGGATCGGGGGTCGAAAATTATGCCACAGGCCCATGTCGCCGCTGGTCCCGGACACACGGCGGTCGCTATGCAATTGCGTGGCCGGATCGGTCGTGTCATCGTGCCACCCGGCGCAAGAACAGTCGCGCGCGCGACACCACGACTACGACCGGAGAGACGGCATGACCACGATGGGACGAAATGCGGCGCGATGGATCGCCGCCGGCTTGCTGAGCAGCCTCGCGACGTTGGCGATGGCGGCCGAGGTTGCGGGCGTGAAGATCGACGACGACGCGACCGTCGCGAACCAGAAACTGGTCCTCAACGGCGCCGGCATCCGCACGCGGCTGGTGTTCAAGGTCTACGTCGCGGCGCTCTATCTCACTCAGAAGAAGAGCGACACGAAGGACATCCTCGCGTTGTCCGGCGCGAAGCGGGTCGGCGTGACGATGCTGCGCGAGGTGTCGAGCGACGAGCTCGGCCAGGCCCTGATCACCGGCATCCGCAAGAACTCCACCCCCGAGGAGACGCGGCG
This sequence comes from Betaproteobacteria bacterium, assembly GCA_025356395.1. Lineage (GTDB taxonomy): Bacteria > Pseudomonadota > Gammaproteobacteria > Burkholderiales > Burkholderiaceae_D > CAHJXF01. Next base: position 38,785 of record JANXTA010000122.1, on the reverse strand, counting down.
CTTCGGGCTGCAGTTGCTCGCGATGGGCGACATCTTCGGCAAGATCCCCAAGCTCAAGAAGGGCGAAACCTTCAGCGTCGACTGGATCCCCAACAGCGGCACGGTCGTCGTGGTCGACGGCAAGCCGGTCGCCGATCCGATCCCCGACGAGGCCTTCTACAACGCCATCCTCAAGATCTGGCTCGGCGACGAGCCGGCTGACGCGGGCCTGAAGCCGGCGATGCTGGGCGTGAAGCCGGGCTGACGTATCGGTCGCGCGATGGTCTCTGGCGACGACTTCTGAAAGCAGCAGCGGTCACATACCAGTAACGCGATGCGTCCCGCCGAATCCCGTCGCATCGCCTGCATCCCCTTCGTCGAGGCGAGCCCCGAGAAGGCCTACACCGTCCGGACGCGCGAGTTGCTCTCGACCTTCGGGCGCGTCGTGCGTTACGACGGCCCTGTCGCGACCTGCATGGCCGGCCTTCGTTCACGCGAGGGACGCCTGGCCTGCATCGTCGTCAACTGGACCGACAACGACCTGCTGGAGAGCAAGACGCGCAAGGTCGCCCTCCGCAAAGTGGTTCGCGTGTTCGCCAGGACGATCGCCATGCGTCTCGCTGCGCGACGGCTGATCTTCGTGCGGCACAACAACTATCCGCACGCCGTGGCGAGCGGCCACGGGGCGAACGCCACGAGATGGATCGATCGCTACGAGCGGCTCTTCGACGCGGTCGTCACGCACTCGGACGACGAAAGTCATCGCTCGCGTCGCTATTGCCCGCATCCGCTTCATCACCGCATCGTGCCGTTCGAGAAATTCGAGGCACTGATCGACGCCTTTGCAGCTGACCAGACGCTGCTGATCTTCGGGGCGATCGGCGACAACGCCCATGCCACACGACTCGAACGGAAGGGTCGATCCAACGTCCTCTTGAAGCCGGGCGTTCTGCCGGAAGCCGAAGCGCAGGCGATCGTCACGGGGGCCACCGCGTTGCTCATCTCGCACGCGGACGACGACATGATCGTCAGCAGTTCGTTCTTCTATGCGATGACCCTGCAGGTCCCGGCCGTCGCAGTCGAGACGCCGTTCCTGCGCTGGATCGGCGCCCGCATCGGGCCCGATCTGCTGCAGCTGGCCCCGGATGTCGAAGCCCTCTGCGCGGCGATCGGTCGCGGCCGACCCGGTCGAAGCGCCACGGACATCGCTGCCGCAACGATCGAGCGGGAGTTCGGTGACGCGACGGTACGGGAAGCGCTGCGTCGTGCCCTCGATTTCGCGCTTGCTTGAGCCCGACTCGATCCTGCGCCAGCCCCGGCGCGTCCGATGGTCGCGTAAGCGATCCTCCGACACGCCGACGCGTCGAAACGGCGCACCGTCATCGCATCAACGGCGAGCGGTAAGATTTTGTGAACCGTTGTGATGTTCCATGACCGTTGCCGAGGGGCCACATAGCCCCAGTAGTTACTAAGAGGAGACACCCATGCTGCCATCCACGCCAGACGCGTCGAGCGTCGCGAGCGCCGTTGCACCGGTCCGTCCGATATCTGCTCGCACCAGCCTTTCCTGTCGGGGATTGCTGGTCCGTTTCCTGATCGGCGGCACCGCGCTGTCGACACTCTTGTTGGCCGCATGCAACGACGATGGCAGCCCACCGCCTGCCGCCACCAGCCCGCCGCTGCAGATCTCGCTGGGCCCGCTCACCGGAAGCACCAAGGACGTCTCGGTTTCCCTGACCGAAGGCACCAACATGGCCGTGTCGCCGTCGCCCGACGGTTCGCGGCTCGTCTTCTCGGCGCAGGGTGCGCTGTGGGTCATCCCGATCGCCGGCGGGTCGGCGACCCGCATCACCGCCTTCGACGTCGAACCGACGGCGCCGGTCTGGTCGCCGGACGGCACCACCATCGCCTTCCAGAACTACACCCGCGACGGCAACTATCACGTCTGGGCCATCAATCCGGACGGGTCGAACCCGCGCGAACTGACGACCGGCTTCTACGACGACCGCGAACCTGCATGGACGCCGGACGGCAAGGCGATCGTGTTCGCGTCCGACCGCAGCAACGACGTGCAATACAAAATCTGGAGTTTCACGCCCGCGACCGGCCAATACACGCAGATCACCCGCGGCAACGGCGCCGAGAGCAATCCCATCGTGTCGCCCGACGGCGAGCGCGTCGCATACGTCGACAGCGGACAGGTCTACACGGTGCCGATCGGCGGCGGTACGCCGACCGCCATCGGCGTCGGTGCCGCACCAGCCTTCGCGCCGAATGGCGACCTCGCGATCCAGCGCACGCCCCGCATCCTGACGATCGCCGGGCGCGATGTCGTCACCGACGAGGACCTGTTCGTCTTCCCGGCCCGCTGGTTGCCGAACGGCCGCTTCGTCTACACGTCCGACGGCAAGATCCGCATCCGCGACGCGTCGGGTACGGGACCGACACAGGTTCCGTTCGAGGCACGACTGGTGCTGCGTCGACCCGTGCTGACCACCGGCAAGAATCGTCACTTCGACGACTTCTCGACGCGCACGGCCATCGGCATCAGCGCCCCGGCCCTGTCGCCCGACGGACGCAGCGTCGCATTCGTGGCGTTGAACGACGTGTGGGTCATGCAGATCGGTCAGGCACCGGTACGTCTTACCAACGACACCGACCGGGACGGCAACGTGCAGTGGACGTCGGACGGCGCATCGGTCTACTTCTCCACCGAAAAGGGCAATGCCGGCGCGCTGGCGGTCGACCAGATCAATGTCGCGACTCGAGCCCGCACGCGGCTCGCGTCGATCGCCGGCAAGTCGATGGTCACGCCGATGCTGTCCCCAACCGGCGATCGCATCGCGTACACGACGCTGTCGGGACAGCTCGAGATCTGGACGATCGCGACGCGCACGGCGCGCGTCGTCATCCCTCAGGTCGGGCTGCAGGTCAGCACGCCGTTCTGGACGCCCGATGGCACGAAGATCGTGCTGGTCGACAACGAGCGCATCAACAATCGCTTCCGCGAGGGCTACAACAAGTTGCGCGTGATCGACGTCGCAGCCGGCACGGCCCGCTTCTATCCGGTCGCCGCAATTCCGCGTCAGGTATCGGATCGCGAGGAAGGTGCCGCAGCGCTGTCGCCCGACGGCCACTCCGTCGCATTCGTCATGGACTCGGTCCTCAACGTGATGCCGGTCAACGGTGACGGCTCGCCGGCCGGTGCGGCGACGGCGATCACGACCGAAGTCGCCGACCTGCCGACCTGGGCCGCGGACTCGCGCACGCTGCTCTACAAATCCGCGACGAAGCTGCGGCTGATCCAGTCCGACGGCAGCAACGCGCGCGACGTGCCGGTGACCGTCAACTGGACCCAGGCCGTGCCCACCGGCACCACCATCGTCCGCGCCGGGCAGTTGTGGGACGGCACCGGCACGACGCTGCGCAGCGATGTCGACATCGTCATCACCGGCAACCGCATCGCCGCGATCCGGCCGCACGATGCGAGCTCGGCCACGACGGCGACGCGCTATGTCGACGCTTCGAGCCTGACGATCATCCCGGGCCTGTGGGACTCGCACATCCATCCGCTGACGCTGTACCAGGGTGGCCAGTACGGGCAGATCGCGGCGCTGTTGCTGTCTTACGGCGTGACGTCCACGCAGTCGGTGGCCGGCGGCATCCATCAGAGCACCGAGATCCGCGAGGCGCTCGAAGCCGGCAACCTGATCGGCCCGCGCCTGTTCACGTCGCCGCCGCTGTGGGAAGGCAATCGGCTCTATTACAACTTCGCGCGCACGCTGCGGACCACGGCCGTGGCCGACCTCGAGATCGCGAAGGTCAAAGCGCTCGACACCGACTACATGAAGTCGTATGTGCGCGCGCCCATCCCGGTGATGTCGCGCATCGCGCAGGGGGCACTCGACTTCGGCATTCCGTCGGGCACCCACATGGTCGCCCCCGGCGCCGCGACCGGCATCTGGGGCACGACCCACCTGTCCGCGACCCAGCGGATGGGGTACGGCTGGGCCAAGTCGGTCAACGGCCTGATCGCGTACCAGGACACGGCGGATGTGCACGGCAAGGCCGACTTCCACAACGTCGACACGCTGTTCACGTCGCTGTCGCTGGTCGGTCAGGATGCCAGCTTCGTCAACGACGATCGCTTCCGCCTGCTGGTGCCGCCCAACTTCGTCGCGGGTCTGCTCGGCACCACCGCACCGGCTGCGGCGACGCTTGCGGCCATCGTCCGCGACGCGCAACAGTCGGCCAAGGTGCAGACCTCGGGCGGCTTGCTCGCGCTCGGTACGGACTCGCCGCTGGTGACGCCGGGCATCTCGCTCCACACCGGTCTGCGCGCCGGAGGGACCGCCTACTCGAACGTGCAGGCGCTGCAGAACGTGACGATCAACGCGGCGCGCATGAGCTTCGTCGACCGGGACCTGGGGACCGTCGAGGTCGGCAAGCTTGCCGACCTGACCGCGGTGCGCGGCAACCCGGTGCAGGACCTGAAGAACGCGAGCAACGTCGAGTTCGTCGTGAAGAACGGCAACGTCTACACGCTCGCGCAGATCCTGGCGCCGTTCCGTACACCGGCGGCGCTGGCGGCACGCAAGGCCGCGCTGCTGGCGTACGCGAAGTCGTGTGCACGCGATCCAGCGCAATGCGAGACCAACGCGCACGCGGACTGACGGGACCCGCGCAGGCGCCCGTCGTTCCCGCGGTTCAGACGATGACGAGCGCCGACCTCAGCGCGGATGCAGCAGCAGCTTCTGCACGCGCCAGTTCAGCAACTCCGCCACGTACAGCGTGTTCTCCGACGGACACGCGATCTCGTGGACCCAGCCGAACTGCTTCAGTTGCCGGCCACCCTCGCCGACCGTGCCCAGCACCCGCCCGTCGAGCGTCATCTTGTAGATGCGCCCCGGATACGCGTCGGCGGCATACAGGACCTGGTTGGGCAGCGGCGTGATGCAGATGGCCCACGGCGCGCCCGGCGAGAAGGTACCGGCCTTCGCCTCGGGATCGAGCGGATTGCCGATCACGGGCACCACCGAGTGATCGAAGGGCACGTCGATACTGAACGAACGCAACAACTTGCCGTCGCCGTCGAACACCTGGATGCGACGGTTGCCGCGATCGGCCACGTAGATGTTGCCCTGCGCGTCCGAGGCGATGCTGTGCGGCGTGTTGAACTCGCCGGGCGCGCTGCCGGGCACGCCCCACGACTTGACCCACTGGCCGTTCCTGTCGACCTTCGCGATGCGCGCGTTGATGTAGCCGTCGGAGATGTAGCTGTTGCCGGCCGCGTCCCAGGTCACGTCGGTCACCTGGCGAAAGCGTCCGTTCTCTGCGGGAAGCGGCGGCTTCGGATGCTCGAGCGGCCCGGTCTCCTTGTCGGACGCCTCCTGCTTGCGGCCGAGCACCATCAGGACCTTCCCCTCGGGGCTGAACTTGACGACGATGTCCGAGCCCTTGTCGGCCGCCCAGATGTTGTCGTCCTTATCGATCCGCACCGCATGCGCGAACGACCACGCGTAAAGATTCTTTCCGATCTCGCGAAGGTACTTGCCGTTGGCATCGAACTCGAGCAGTTGCGCGGCAGCCGCGGCATAGGCCGGACCCATCGTGTTGCCGCGCGAGAAGACCATCAGATGGCCCTTCGAGTTGACCGCGATGCCAGAAACCTCGCCGAGATACAGATCCTTCGGCAGCTTCAGCACGTCGGGCACCGAATCGAAGGGGATCTGCGGGACCGGGGCCTGCGCCCCAGCGGTCATCGACAGGAACAGGCCCGCCAGGAAAAGCAGTCGCTTCATCGTGTCTCCAGGAATGATGGGGCACCGATCGGGTGCCTGCATGGCGTCGCAGCTTAGCCGCCGCGAGCCGGGCGCAGGCCGCAGCTGCAATCGACGACAACGCTCAGGCTCGCGCCACGGCCGCTTTCGCGATCTGGTCGGCCGACGACAGTTGCTCGACCTTCCAGCACAGGCCCATCAGCGTGCGCGCCTGCTCCTTCGGCAGGATGCCGTCGGCCAGGTCCGCGAACTTGGCCTCGAGCTGCGCATCGCTCATCGGCACTTCGACGCTGCCGATCGCGTGCGTGATGAAACGATGCAGCTTGCGGCCGTCCTTCAGCGTGATCGTCATGTCGACCTGTTCGGCTTTCACAGCCGGGTCGATCGTCGCCACGACCTTGTCGCGCAGCGCGATGGTCTGCGGGTCGCGCACCGCCTTGTCGCTGTACTGCTTTTCGCCAGCCGCGCCGTCGATCAAGGCGACGGCCACCGAGTGATAGACGCTGAACTTGCCTTCGAGCCCGATCTGCGGCGTCTTCTTGCCGGTCAGCTCGATCACCAGCGGATGCACGCGCAGGTCGACCCGTTCGATCTGGTCGGCGGTCAGCTTGTTCTCGTTGCGAAGCTGGATCGCGGCATCGATCGCCGGATGGATCACGATGCCGCAGGCAAACGGCTTGTAGGTGTTGAGCAACGCCTCGTAGCGCGTGCCGAGTCCTTCGGTGATCTCGCGATAGTCCTGCTTCGTGCTGATCGTGTTGGCCCAGCCGCGCTTGGCCTCGATCATGCCTTCGGAGCTCGTGTAGTTCTGCTGCGCGAGCAGCGCCGCGAAGATCCCGTTGGCCGCCGCACGACCGGGGTTGAAGCTCTTATTCATCGATCCGAACGACTCGCGCAATCCGACCGGCTGCGACGCCGCGAGGCCGAGCGCCCACACCATCTGCTGCGACGTCAGGCCGAGCAGCTTGCCCGTGGCGGCGGCGGCGCCGAACACGCCGGCTGTGCCGGTGATGTGCCAGCCGACGTCGTAGTGATTGGGATAGACCGCGTTGCCGATGCGGCAAGCCGTCTCGATGCCGAGCACCAGCGCGTTGAGGAAATCCTTGCCGCTGACCGGCTTGTATTCGGCCAGCGCCATGACGGCCGCGATGACGACGCCACCGGGATGGATGATGGTCTTCAGGTGCGTGTCGTCGAAGTCGAAGATGTGGCTGCTGACGCCGTTGACGAATGCGGCATTCATGATGTCGAAGCGTTCGCGACGGCCGAAGAGGCCGGCCTGCGGTGGCCCCGAGAAGGGCCCCAGTGCCGCCACCGCCCGATCGATGGTCTCGCTATGCGAACCACCGACCGCGACGCCGACGTAGTTCAGCAGCGTTCGCGTCCCCTCCTTCCGCACATTGGCGGGCAGGTCCTCGTAGCGCGCGTTGACGACGTATTCGGCCAGCGTACGCGTCGCGCCTTCGCTCTTGGCGGGCGCAGCGGGCGGCACGGCGTCGGCAGCGGATGCGATGCGCGTGCCGGATGCGGACAGCACGGCCAGCGATACAGCGGCGCCGGACTTGAGGAAGCGACGGCGATCGTCTTGGGTCATGGGTGAATCTCCTTGGGGGTCGGGGAATGCCGTCGTGGCGGCAGGCTGGTTGATTGCTGGCCATCGCACACGAACTCGACTGCGACGCTTCGACCCCATAGCGCATTGAAGATGGGACTCGCGGTCGAGGCCGGCGAGGTCGAGCAGAAACGCAACGTGTCCGCGCTGTCGACCGGGCTCGCATGCCGATGCGTTGCGATCCGTCGCTTCAGTTCGGCAGCCACCGCCCGCGAGGCATCGAGGATGTCGACGCCAGGCCCGACGAGTTCGCGGATCGAAGGTTCGAGGAAAGGATAGTGCGTGCATCCGAGCACGAGGACATCGGCGCCGGCTTCGATCAGGGGCGACACGTAGGCGTCGAGCAGAGCGCGGGTCGTAGGTCCGCTCAGGTCACCGGCTTCCACCCGCTCGACGAGTCCCGGGCACGCCTGAAGGACGATCCGGACGTCACGACCGTATCGAGCACACAGCCGCGCGACCGATACGCTGGCGAGCGTCTGGCGGGTCGCCAGAACCCCGACGACCTTCGAGCGGCTGCGGGACACGGCAGGCTTGATGGCTGGCTCCATCGCGACGATCGGGATGGCGTGGCGCGACCTCAATGCTTCGCTCGCCAGGACCGACGCCGTGTTGCAGGCGATCACGACGGCTTTCACGCCCCGGTCGACGAGCAGGTCGACCATGCGCAGGCTGCGGTCGCGGACGAAGTCGACCGGACGATCGCCGTAAGGCGCATGCGCCGAGTCGGCGACATAGATCAGCCGCTCGGCGGGCAGCGCGTCTTGGATGGCGCGCAGGACCGACAGGCCGCCGACGCCCGAATCGAACACGCCGATCGGTGCATCCGGGTTTATCGCAGCGGATGGTCCCAACGCCGAAGTCACCGTTGTTGCGCAAGGCTTCCCGCGATCACATGCGCCATCGAGACGTCGCCGCATTGCGCACGATGCCGCAACGCGTGATCGATCAGCACCAGCGCCAGCATCGCCTCGGCAATCGGTGTCGCGCGGATGCCGACGCACGGGTCGTGACGGCCATGGGTCTCGACGGTGACCGCGTTGCCGGCGATGTCGATCGAGCGTCGCGACGTGCGGATCGACGAGGTCGGCTTGATCGCGATCGAGACCATGATCGGCTGGCCGGTCGAGATGCCGCCGAGCACACCGCCCGCGTTGTTGCTCGCGAAGCCTTCGGGCAACAGCTCGTCGCCGTGCGTGCTGCCGTTCTGCGCGACCGACGCGAAGCCGGCACCGATCTCGACGCCCTTCACCGCGTTGATACCCATCATCGCGTACGCGATCTCGGCGTCGAGCTTATCGAACAGCGGCTCGCCGAGACCGACCGGCACGTTGACCGCTTCGACGTCGATGCGCGCGCCAACCGAGTCGCCGGCTTTCCGCAACGCATCCATCGCGGCTTCGAGGCGCGGCACGATCGCCGCGTCGGCCGAGAAGAAGGGATTGCGTCCGACCTCGTCCCACGAGGTGAAGGGCATCGTGATGTCGCCGAGCGCGCTCATGCGCCCGCGCACCAGCGTGCCGTACTGCAGGTGCATCCACTTCTTCGCGATCGCGCCGGCCGCGACCATCGGCGCGGTGAGGCGAGCCGACGATCGACCGCCACCGCGTGGATCGCGCAGGCCGTACTTGTGCCAATAGGTGTAGTCGGCGTGACCGGGCCGGAAGCGCTGCGCGATCTCGGCGTAGTCGCTGCTGCGCTGATCCTCGTTGCGGATCAGCAGCGCGATCGGCGTGCCGCTGGTGCGGCCTTCGAAAACACCCGATAGGATTTCGACGGTGTCGCTCTCGCGTCGTTGCGTGACGTGCCGCGACGTGCCGGGCTTGCGACGATCGAGATCGAGCTGCAGGTCCTCGACCGAGAGCGGCATGCCGGGTGGGCAGCCGTCGACGACGCAGCCGATCGCCGGACCGTGCGACTCGCCGAAGTTGGTGACGCGGAACAACTGACCGAGGGTGGAGCCGGACATGACGGGCCTTTGTGGAAACCCACCATTATCGCCGAGCGTTCAGGCTCCGCCCGCCGGCTCAGTCCCAGCCGCCCCCGCCCGAATCACCGCCACCGCCCGAGTCCCCTCCGGAGTCCCAGTCGCCGCCGTTGCCGAAGTCGATCGGGCGACTCTCGAGGTCGCTGGCGGCCTGGTCGGCATCTGAGGGGCGATAGCCCGCCGGATCGAAGCCGCCGATGTTGCTGCCGCCCGCATTGCCCGTGCTGCCGTCGTGATGGCGATTGCTCAGCATCTCCTCGAGCAGCATGCCGCCCGCGACACCGCCGGCCACCGCGAGCCCCGCGCCCAGCAGTCCGCTGCCAGGCCGCCCGGCCGGTGCGACCGCACCCGGTCCGTACCCCGGCGCCGCATTCATGCCGGCACCCGGGGCATACCCGTAGCCCGCCGGGGCGCCAGCCTGCGCGTAGCCCGCCTGCGCCGGAGCCGGCTCGGCACGACTGCGACTGAAGCCGCGCCACAACACGATGCCGAGCAGCACCAGACCACCCAGCCACACCCACCCCGGGATACCGGCCGAGCGCGCGACCGGCTCGGCGGGTGCCGTCGTGAGGCTGCTCGCGGCCGGCCGCTCGACCGACGTCCGGGCCCGCGGCGTCGGGTTCAGCTCACGTTGCAGGGTCTGCTCGAAGGCGTTGAACTTGGCCGGATCGGTGAAGCCGATCTTGGGGTCGAGCGCCTTGGCGCGCGCCACCTCCTCGGCGGCCTTGCTGAAGCTCGCGTTGTGGGCGAGCAACTCGGCGTAGTAGTAATGCGCCTTCGCGCTCTTCGGCTTCGCGGCGACGACCTCGGCCATCATGCTTTCGGCCTGGGTGTAGTTGCCCTGATTCGACTGCGCCTCGACGTCCTGCAGCGACGGCAGCGCCCACGCCAGCGACGTGGATGCGACAAGGATCAAACCGACGATCGACTTCTTCATGGAGTCCTCCACGGATGGATGGTTACGGCAATGCATGCGACATGGCGACGCTAACCCACGATTCAACGAGCCATCGATCAAACGAAGACCGGTTCTGTCACGGACCGTCGCAGCGCGTAACCCAAAGTCCGATGCTACTTCTTCGCGCCGCGCAGCTCCGCCACTTCTGCCTGCAGCTTGTCGACGTTGACCTCGGCCGCCGGGATCGCGGCGCCGACCACCAGCTCCAGTTCGCTCGTCATGCCCTGACGCAGCGGCCGCGGCAAGGTCGTGAAGGCCTTGCCCGACTCGCGCGAGAACCAGCTGCCCCACAGGCCGCGCAACGCCATCGGCACGACCGGTACCGGCGTGCGTTCGACGATGCGCGCCGCGCCCTGCTTGAAGGGATGGATCTCACCCGTATCGGTGATGCGGCCTTCGGGAAAGATGCAGACCAGCTCGCCCGCCTTCAGCGCCTCGTCAATCAGGTCGTTCGCCTTCGCGAAGGTCTTCGGGTCGGCCTTCGCCGACGTGATGCCGATCGCACCGGCCGCCTTGAAGAACCACGCCAGCAGCGGCGTCCTGAACATGCCGATGTCCATCACGAAGCGGATCGGGCGCGGGCTCTCGCCCATGATCACCACCGCATCGACGAAGCTGACGTGGTTGCACACCAGCAGCGCGGGCCCGTCGTTCGGAATGTGTTCGACGCCCGTCGCGCGGATCCGGTAGAAGGTCGAAACCAGGATCCAGGCGAGAAAGCGCATCAGGAACTCGGGCACTAGCGTGTAGATGTAGATCGCGACGACGGCGTTGAGCAGGCCGACGACGAGGAACAGCTGCGGGATCGTGAAGCCGAAGGAGAACAGCGCGATCGCCATCAGCGACGACACGATCATGAACAGCGAATTGAGGATGTTGTTCGCCGCGATGATGCGGGCCCGGTGCGAGGGCGCGGAACGGCTCTGGATCATCGCGTACAGCGGCACGCTGTAGAGGCCACCGAACATCGCCAGCAGGAACAGGTCGAGCATCACGTGCAAGTGCGCGAAGCGGGTCGCCTCGTCCGTCATGAAAGCCGTGATGCCGACCAGCGAAGGGCCCGGTTGCAGCGTGTGCGACGAGAAGTACAGGTCGACCGCGAAGACCGTCATGCCGATCGAGCCAAACGGCACCAGGCCGATCTCGACCTTGCCACGCGACAGCTTCTCGCACAGCAGCGAGCCGAAGCCGATGCCAATCGAGAAGGTGGCCAGCAACAACGTCACGACCTGCGGATCGCCACCCAGCACGTCCTTCGCAAAGTTGAAGAACGAGGTCAGGAAGGTCGCACCGAAGAACCACAGCCACGAAATGCCGAGCAGTGACAGGAACACCGCGCGGTTCTGCTTCGCGAGCGTGAGGTTGCGCCAGGTCTCGGTGAACGGATTCCAGTTAATGACGAGGCTAGGCTGGTCCGACGGCGACGGCGGCACGAAGGACACGACGACCCGGCCGATGACGGCGACACCGAGGCACACCGCGGCGACGATCGCCGGCCCCGTGCCGCCCAGGTCGGCCAGCTCGCCACCGATGATCGTGCCGACCAGAATCGCGACGAAGGTGCCCATCTCGATCATGCCGTTGCCGCCGACCAGCTCGCGCTCGTTCAACTGCTGCGGCAGGTACGCGTACTTGACCGGTCCGAACAGCGTCGAGTGCACTCCCATCAGGAAGGTGCCGGCGTAGAGAAGCCAGACGTTGTGCAACAGGAAGCCCGCGCCGCCGATCAACATGATCGCAATCTCGAGCGACTTGACGAGCCGCATCACGGTCGCCTTGTCGTACTTGTCCGAGACCTGGCCCGACGTCGCGGAGAACAGCACGAACGGCAGGATGAAGATGGCCGAGATGACGAACGCCGCGGTCTTCGCGTTGACGCCGCCGAAGAGCGCGGTCTGGTAGGTGACCAGCGCGGTGAACGCGACCTTGAAGATGTTGTCGTTCGCCGCGCCGCAGAACTGGGTCCAGAAGAAGGGCGCGAAACGACGTTGTTTCAGCAGGCCGAACTGGCTGGCGTGACTCACTGTTGTTTCTCCAGGGCTTCGTCAGTACGCATCACGCATGCTCGTTCAGATAGTCGGCGACATTCGCCAGTGCGCCAAGCAGCGCGTCGCGCTCGACCCAGAAATACACTTCCTTGCCGATCTTCTCGGTTCCCAGCACGCCCGCCTCGCGCATGATTTTTAGGTGATGCGACACCGCCGAGCGAGACAGGGTCGACACCTCGGCGATCTGCCCGACGTTGAGGCGCTCGCCCTGCTCGAAAGTCAGCAGGATGCGTTGCCGATGCGCGTCGCCCATGGCAATGAAAACCTTCGCGATGTCGCGCCACTGGCGCGGGATGCTGCGGGAGTAATTCTTGTGCATAGGTTTTCAGCAACTCTATAACGTAACGATATGCTTGGTTATGTCGTTACGTTTGTCAAGCGCTTCGCGACGCATTCCTTATTTGGCTCCCTCCGCCAACAGGGCGAAAGAGTTACGCCGAAATCGCCGCTGCGAGCGCCACGCCGCTCAGCCACGCATCCTCGACGCGAAAGCCCCGGCACCAGTCCCCGCAAGCCCCGATTCGCCGCTCGCCATCCCACAGGAAGTCGCACGACAACGACGTTCGGGCCAACGCATAACGCCAGCGATGGACGGCCGCGTAGATCGGCTGCTCGTTCGTCCCGGTCGCGTCGTGGAAGGCACGCAGCAGCTTCGCCTTGATGTCCTCGGGATCGTCGTCCAGATGCTCGACGCTCCACGCCGACTGCGCATGCACGGTCCAGCGCTCGCCGGCGCGGCGCTCGGGCTTGCTTGATTCGTGCGCGATCCAGGCGAGGCGGTCGCCGTTGACGAAGGCCGCGTCACCGACCTTCGCGAGGTCGGCCGCGATCGGCTCCGCGAAGCCGACCAGTAGCGCCCAGCACGGTTCGAGATGCGCCTGCCCCGCCGGCCGCGCGATCGTCGCTTCCGCGCCCAGAAGGTTCACCGCCGACTCGGCCGGCACCGCGACCACGACCGCGTCGAACAGGCCCTCGGTGACGGCAACGACATCGCTGTCGACCTCCCGACGCTGCAGCGACCAGCGCGGCGGCGTGCCGCGCGCACCGTCGACCGGGTCGATGCGGACGATCGGCGACTGGTAGCGGACGTCGAGTCCCTCGGCCATCTTCTCGCCGATGGCCGACATGCCCGGCGAGCCGACCCAGCGCAGCGTGCGGCCGGTCGACGGCTCGCGTACCGGCGGCTCGCCGGCCATCGCCTGCAGGCTGTGCGCTTCGACCGGCCACGGCTCGACGACGCCGTCGCGACTCCAGGCATCGACCTGGTCGACGAACGAGGCGTCCCGCGCAGTCAGGTACTGCGCGCCGTGATCGAAGCCACCGATCTCGGTGCGTCGCGTGGCAGCCCTTCCACCGGGCGTCTTGGATCGTTCGAAGACCACGACCTCGTGGCCGCCGTCGACGAGTCGACGAGCGCACGCGAGACCCGCGATGCCGGCACCGATGACGGCGATTTGCATGAGTGGTAGGGCGACGCAGGCCGTCGCGCGGAAAGAGTTACTCGGTGGCCTCGGCGGGCCAGTCGCGGATGTAGGCCTTGAGCATCTGGTTCTCGAAGTTCTGCGCTTCGAGGACGGCCTTGGCGACATCGAAGAACGAGATCACGCCGAGCAGCGTGGATCCGTCGAGCACCGGCAGATAGCGCGCATGGTGCTCGAGCATCATGCGACGCACTTCGTTGACGTCGGTCTTGGGCGTGCAGGTCAGCGGCGCCTCGTCCATCACCGGACCGACGACCGCATCGCCGACCGTGCCGCCGTGCTTGTGCAGCGTGAGGATCAGTTCGCGGAATGTCAGCATGCCGACCAGCACGCCGCCCGACATGACGACCAGCGAACCGATGTCCTTCTCGGCCATGGCCGCGATGGCGTCGACCAGCGGCGTCCGGGGCGTCGCGGTGAACAGCGTTCCACCCTTGAGCTGGAGGATTTCGCTGACGATCATGGGGAGTCTCCTCGTCTTTCCTGCAATGCTTCTCGTGGCGTCGTAACCGGCTTCGGCGCCCTTGCAACCAGCCGTAAAGGTACCCTCATCGGGGACTCGCTTCAAACGTCGGATTGTACCGACCGTCTCTTCAGGCGCGGATCGCGGCCTTCATCCGCTCGCACGCGCGGACCAGCGCGGCCGTCGTGCCGGGCTCCCACGCAGAGTGCCCCGCGTCGGGCACCACGACGTAATGCGCCTCCGCCCAGGCCCGTGACAGCGCATCGGCCGTCACGATCGGACAGACCATGTCGTAGCGACCCTGAACGATGCTGCACGGCAGATGGCGCAGCTGATTCACGCCGGCCAGCAAAGCGCCGTCGGCGAGGAACAGGTCGTTGACGAAGTAGTGGGTCTCCATGCGCGCGATGCCGATCGCGACGACGTCCTCTTCGGAGTGCGCCATCAGCGACGCGTCGGTCAACAGGGTCGAGCACGACGCCTCGAAGCTGCTCCACGCCCGCGCCAGTGGCATGTGGACCTCGGGATCCGGATCGGCCAGCCGTCGATGGAACCAGCCGACGACATCACGATGCTCGGACGCTGGCACGTGCGCGACCAACGCGCGCCAGGCCTCGGGAAAGACGTGGCGGATGCCGGAGATGAACCAGTCGATCTCATAGGGAGCGCCGAGGAAGATGCCGCGCAGTACGAAGCCGAGACAGCGCTCGGGATGCGCGATGCCGTACGCCAGCGCGAGCGTCGAGCCCCACGAGCCGCCGAACACCAGCCAGCGATCGACGCCGAGCTTGCGACGCAGGCGCTCGATGTCCTCGATCAGCATTTGCGTCGTGTTGTGCCGGGTCTCGCCGAGCGGCGTCGAGCGTCCGGCGCCGCGCTGGTCGAACACGACGATGCGGTAGTGCCAGGGATCGAAGAACTGACGGGCCCGCGGGCTCGCACCGCCGCCCGGACCACCGTGCAGGAACAGCACCGGCACGCCGGTCGGGGAGCCGCTCTCTTCCCAGTACATCGTGTGCAGGTCGTCGAGATCGAGCATCCCCGACGCGCGGGCGTCGATCGGCGGATAGAGCTCGCTTCGGAGCTGGCTGAGGTCACGCATGGAGGCTCGCTGAGGGGGGTTCGACGCGCTGCAACCGATGCTAACATCGTTGCGCCCCGTGTCAGCCCGGGCGCAGCATCCCGCGACCGAGCGTTCCTTATGTCCGATCCGAAGCCCCCTTCCCCTCCCGCCGCGCGCGCGCCCGGACCTCACGATCCGGGCTTCGACACGCTGGCGCTGCACGCGGGGACGGCGCCCGATCCGACCACCGGCGCGCGCGCGGTGCCGATCTATGCCAGCACCTCGTTCGTGTTTCGCGACAGCGATCACGCGGCGTCTCTGTTCAACATGGAGCGCTCGGGTCACGTCTATTCGCGCATCTCGAATCCCACGGTGGCCGTGCTGGAAGAGCGCATCGCCGCGCTCGAAGGCGGCGTCGCCGGCCTCGCGACCGCGAGCGGCCAGGCCGCGATGCATCTCGCGGCCTGCACCATCGCCTCGGCCGGCAGCCACATCGTCGCCAGCCGCGCGCTGTACGGGGGCTCGCAGAACCTGCTCGCGTACACGATGCCGCGCTTCGGCATCGAGACCACCTTCGTCGATCCGCGCGACATGGACCAGTGGCGCGACGCGATCCGACCCAACACGAAGTTCCTCTTCGGCGAGACGCTCGGCAATCCGGGCCTCGACGTGCTCGACATCCCGACGGTGTCGGCGATCGCACACGAGCGCGGCCTGCCGCTGGTGGTCGACTCGACTTTCACGACGCCGTGGCTGATGAAGCCCTTCGAACACGGCGCCGACCTGCTGTTCCATTCGGCGACCAAGTTCATCGGTGGCCATGGCGTTGCGATCGGCGGCCTGCTGGTCGACAGCGGACGATTCGACTGGGAAGCGGCCCACGCACGGAACGGTCACTTCGCCGAACTCGTGAAACCCTATGCCGGCTTCCACGACATGGTCTTCAGCGAGGAGTCTACGGTGGCGGCCTTCGCGCTACGCGCACGTCGCGAGGGCCTGCGCGACTTCGGCGCGTGCATGAGCCCGCAGGTCGCGTTCCAGTTGATCCAGGGCATCGAGACGCTGCCGTTGCGGATGGCGCGCCACGTCGACAACGCCCGCAAGGCGGTCGCCTTCCTGGTCGCGCATCCGATGGTCGAGTCGGTCGGCTATCCCGAGTTGCCCACGCATCCCGATCACGCGCTCGCGATGAAGCTGCTGCCGCGCGGCTGCGGCTCCGTCTTCAGCTTCACCATCAAAGGCGGACGTGCGCACGGCATCGCGTTCGTCGAGGCGCTGCAGCTCTTCTCGCATCTCGCCAACGTGGGCGACGCCAAGTCGCTGGTGATCCATCCCGCGTCGACGACCCACTTCCGCGTCGCCGAGCAGGACCTCAAGGCCGCCGGCATCGGTGCCGCGACGATCCGCCTTTCGATCGGCATCGAGGACGCCGAAGACCTGCTGGCCGATCTCGCAAGCGGGCTCAAGGCCGCGTCGAAGGTCAAGTGATGCGCATCGACGTCGACGGCAGGAGCGCCTACGCCTACACCGGCGGCAAGCCCTTCGACGCATCGCTGCCGGTCGTCGTCTTCCTGCATGGTGCGCAACACGACCACAGCGTGTGGATCCTGCAGTCGCGCTATCTCGCGCATCACGGTCGGGCGGTGCTCGCGGTCGACCTGCCGGGACATGGGCGCAGCGACGGACCGCCGCTCGCATCGGTCGAGGCGATGGCCGACTGGACGCTGGCGTTGCTGCGTGCGGCCGGCGCCCGCCACGCATCGCTGGTCGGTCACAGCATGGGATCGCTGATCGCACTCGAGACCGCCTCGCGTGCGTCGGAGGTGACGATCGATGCGATCGCGCTGGTCGCGACCGCGTATCCGATGCAGGTCTCCGACGCGCTGCTCGACGCGACGCGCGACGACGAGGATCGCGCCATCGAAATGATCAGCCTGTGGTCGCTCGACACCGCGCATGGCGGCTATTCGCAGAAGCCTTCGGCACCGGGCCCGGGCTTCTCCGTCATGACGGGCGGTCGGCAGTTGATGCATCGACAAGCGGCCGGTGTACTGAACACGGACTTCGTCGCCTGCAACGCGTATCGCAACGGCGACGTCGCGGTGGCGGCGGTCAAGTGTCCCGCGCTGTTCGTGCTCGGCAGCAACGATGCGATGACCGCGGCGAAGTCGGGCCGCGCACTGGCTGCGAAGCTGTCGGGCGCGAAGGTCGTGGAGTTCGCCCACGTCGGCCATTTCGTGATGGCCGAGGCGCCGGACCAGACGCTCGATGCGTTGCAGGCTTTCCTGCTCCGGAGCACGCCATGACCACGTCCTTCAGCAGCTTCGCCGAGTTCTATCCCTTCTATCTGTCGGAGCACGCGAACACGATCTCGCGCCGGCTACACTTCGTCGGCAGTACCGGGGTCCTCGCGTGCGTCGTCTCCGGCATCGTCGGCGGCAACGCGTGGTGGTACCTCGCCGCGGTGTCCTGCGGCTACGGCTTCGCGTGGGTCGGACACTTCTTCTTCGAACACAACCGGCCGGCGACTTTCAGGCATCCGATCTACAGCTTCCTCGGTGACTGGGCGATGTACCGGAACATCCTGCGCGGGAAGGTCCGCCTCTAGCATCCGCATGCAGCAAGCCGACGCGCGCGAGATTACCGGCTGGACCGCGATCCGGCTGTCGCAGGCCATCCGAAGCGGCGAGGTGTCGTGCGTCGAGGTGATGACCGCGTACCTGTCGCAGATCGAGCGGCTGAATCCGAGGGTCAACGCGATCGTCTCGTTGCAGGATCGCGATGCCCTGCTCGCGCAGGCCATCGAACGTGATCGCACGCTGCGGTCCGCATCGACCGTCGGCTGGATGCACGGCTTTCCGCAGGCGCCCAAGGACCTGACGAACACCGCCGGCATCGTGACGACCCAGGGCTCACCCCTGTTCGCGAGCCACGTCCCCGCTCACGATTCGCTACTCGTCGAACGTCTTCGCAGCGCGGGCTCCATCCTCATCGGCAAGACCAACACCCCCGAGTTCGGACTCGGCTCGCACACCTACAACCCGGTGTTCGGCACCACGTCGAACGCTTACGACCAGACCTTGAGCGCGGGCGGCAGCAGTGGTGGTGCCGCGGTCGCTCTGGCGCTGAACCTGCTGCCCGTCGCGGACGGCAGCGACTTCATGGGATCGCTGCGCAACCCGGCGGCCTGGAACAACGTGTTCGGGTTCAGACCGTCGTTCGGCAGGGTGCCCGGTGGCCCGGCGCCCGATGTGTTCTTCCAGCAGTTCGGGGTTGAAGGGCCGATGGGCAGGACCGTGGCCGACCTGTCGATGCTGCTCTCGACGATGGCCGGCTTCGACGCCCGCGCGCCCCTGTCGCTGGCGGAGGATCCCGCGGTCTTCGCGGCCTCGCTGTCGCGCGACCTGAGCGGCACGCGGGTCGGCTGGCTCGGCGATTTCGACGGCTATCTGCCGATGGAGGCCGGCCTGCTCGACACGTGCGCGCAGGCGCTGAAGCACTTCGAGACGATCGGCTGCACCGTCGAGGCAGCGCGTCCCGACTTCTCGATGGAACGCCTGTGGCGAACCTGGCTCGTGATCCGCGCGTTCTCGGTCGCGGGCAGGCTCTCGGCGCTGCATGACGGCCCCGTCGAGCGTACGCAGCTCAAACCCGAAGCGCGATGGGAGGTCGAGCAAGGCATGAAGCTGACCGGGTCCGATCTGTTCACCGCGGCCGTCGACCGGACGGCGTGGTACCAGGCTCTCGCCCGACTCTTCGAACACTTCGACGTGCTGGTGCTGCCGTCGGCGCAGGTCTTCCCGTTCGACAAGACACTCGACTGGCCGAAGACCATCGGCAACCGTTCGATGGACACGTATCACCGCTGGATGGAGGTTGTCATCGGCGGCACGCTGGCCGGATTGCCGGTCCTCAACGTGCCGGCGGGCTTCGGTCCCGGCGGCCTGTCGATCGGGCTGCAGATCATCGGACGTCCGCACAGCGATCTCGCGGTGCTGCAGGTCGGCCACGCCTACGAGATGGCTACGGGCTACACATCGAGGCGCAGTCCACTACTGGACTGAACCGCGGCGACCTTCACGCCCGCCGACGTCGCGCCCTTGCGAAAGCCAGCGCGGCAAGACCGAGAAGTGCGAGCGATGCGGGCTCCGGCACCACGCGTGGCGTCGCCAGGATGTCGCCGCGAATCTCGCCGCCGGGAAAGGCTGCGTTGTGGATGTTGATGTACGCCAGACCGGCCTCGATGCCGGCGATGTTCGCGGCGCCGATGCCCGTGAACGTGTTCGAGTAGGTGCCGCTGGTCGAGATCGGGAACCCGCTGAACGGGATCACGACCGGCCCGGTCGCGATGGGCGCGACGCAGCAGTGGATGTGCGCTGCGCTGGCGTTGCCGCCGGTCAGGCCCGCGAAGGACAAGATCACCGACACGGTGTTGGCCACGTCGTCGACCGTCACGGTGGCGTTGCCGAAGGCCGTACTCAGGTTGCCGGGGACCGACTGGGTGCCGGACAGCAGCACGTTGTACGAGATGATCGAGGCGAAGGCCGGAACGCTACAGAAGCCCAGCAGGCAAGCCAGAAAAACAGAAAAACCCCTCATGACGGCACTCCTGTCGACCTGCATGGAAAATCCGGACCCACGAACAGTCGCCGGTTTTTGGCGTGAAATGGCATGAGCAAGAAGGATGCCACTTCGAAAAAACCGAATGACTTCAGGGACTCGCGACGAACCAGTCGTCTGCTCGAAGTCGGATGTGTCAATTCCATCGACACGCTCGCAGGGATCCTTCGCAGAGCCGATCGGCATTTTCAGTCGTGCCCTGACGCAGGCCCTGCGACGCAACGAATAGCCTGTTCCTCTACATCGACCCCAAAGGAAAACATCCATGATGAACAAGGACCGACCCGTGTGGCTGATCACCGGCTGCTCCACAGGCTTCGGCCGCGAACTTGCGACGCTCGTGCTCGAACGCGGCTGGCGCGCGGTGGTCACCGCGCGCGATACGTGCAAGGTCGCGGACCTCGCCGACAAGTACGGCGACCAGGCCCTGGTGCGCACCCTCGACGTCACGCGACGCGACCAGATCGACGAGGTCGTGCGCGACGCGAAGGAGCACTTCGGTCGCATCGACGTCCTGGTCAACAACGCCGGCTACGGCTATCTGGCCGCGATCGAGGAAGGCGAGGACGACGCGGTGCGCGCGATGTTCGAGACCAATGTGTTCGGCCTGATCGACATCACCAAGGCCGTGCTGCCGATCATGCGTGAGCAGGCCAGCGGACTGGTCGTCAACATCTCGTCGATCGGCGGCCTGACCAGCTTCGCGGCGACCGGCTACTACCACGGCACCAAGTACGCGGTCGAAGGCATCTCCGAATCGCTCGCGATCGAAGTGAAGCCCCTCGGTATCGACGTGCTGATCGTCGAGCCGGGTCCGTTCCGCACCAACTGGGCGGGTTCGTCGATCAAGGAGTCGGCGATCCGCATCGATGCCTACGACGCGACGGCCGGCGAGCGCCGCAGGCAGACCGGCGCACGCAGCGGCAGCCAGGCCGGCGACCCCGTGCGCGGCGCGCAGGCGATCATCGACGCCGCGCTGTCGGACTCGCCTCCGCTACGGTTGCTGCTGGGGAAGATGGCGCTCGAACTCGCGCGGAAGAAAATCGAGCGGCTGAGCGGTGACTTCGATGCGTGGGAAGCGACGACGGTCGGCGCGGACTTCCCGGAATGACTGGGTCGATCAGGTTCCGAGGAAGCTGGCGATCGCCTCGTTGAGGAACTTCTTGTCAGCGGGGTTGCTGGCCGCTCCGGCCGTGTGGCCCCACAACGAAGGGATGGGCGTGAACTGCACGCCCGGGATGAACGACGCCTCGTAGCGCGCATCGCCGATCGGGAAATAAAGGTCGGTCTCCGACGGCATGTAGAGCACCGGGACCTTGATCGAGCGCAATGCCGCTTCGACGTCGCCGCGGAACGGTGCAGTGGCCCCGACGTCGTTGGACTGCCAGGTGCGCATCTGCAGGATCAGGTTGTTGGCATCGGCACCCGGGATGAAGCGGGTGCGAAAGAAGTCGATCACCGCAGGCAGGCTGTCGCCGCGCTCGGTGCCGCGCCACAGTTCCTTGCGCCACCATTCCTGCGAGAACAGCCAGCCGGCCCACACCATGCCGAACGCGCGCAAGCCGTTTGCAGGCGGCTTCGTGTAGTCGCCCGCGGCGAAGACCGGGTCGGCCTCGATGGCCGAGATCTGGCCCTCCAGCCGCACGATGCCGTGGCCGTAGGTCTTGGCGGTACCGGCCGTGGCGACGATGCGGTCCATGAAGCTCGGGTAGGACACCGCCCACTGGAAAGCCTGCTGCGCACCCATCGAGAAGCCGACGACGCCTTTGACGTGATCGACCTTCAGGTCCTCGACCAGCAGGCGATGCACGGCCTCGACGTTGTCGCGGATCGTCATCACTGGGAAGCGCGGCCCGTCGAAAGGCGCAGGCGTGTTGCTCGGCGAGGACGAGCTGCCGTTGCCGAAAAGTTCGGTCGTGACCAGGAAGAGCTTCGACGGGTCGAGCGCGAGGTCCGGCGCCGCGTCGGACCTGATCAGCCATTCATAACCGGTGAGCCGCGCCATGTAGTGCGACGGCAGCAGCACGACGTTGTCGCGTGCGGTGTTGAGCGTTCCATAAGTTCCGTAGACCAGACGCGCTTCGGGCAGGACGGCGCCGCACTCGGTCACGAAGTTGCGGATGACGAATTCGTGCTTCACGGGGTCGGCGGCGTTGCTGATGAGTGGGGTCATAACAAGGGCGAAGATCAGGAGAGACTGGAGGGCGCGGCGGATGGATGACATGGCGGAGTGCGTTGCTGAAATGACGCTCGATGCGTTCGGGATCGACGTCTTTCAGCTGGAGCTTAGGGCTGAGCCTATCCGCCAGCTCTAGCTCAGATAGTTGTCGACCAACGCCTGATTGTCCGAGAACGCGGCAGCCGGTCCCTGCAACACGCTCTCGCCGTTGCGCAACAGGATGGCATGGTCGGCGACCTTCAGCGCCAGCGCCGCGACCTGCTCCACAAGGATCACGGCCAACCCGTCGTCCGCCAGGCGGCGCAACGTCGTCAGAATGATCCTGACGATCTGGGGCGCGAGGCCGAGGGAAGGCTCATCCAGCATCAGCACCTTGGGATTCATCATCAGGCCGCGTGCGACCGCGAGCATCTGCTGCTCGCCACCGGACAGCGAGCTGCCCGCGACCGACGCGCGCTCGCGCAGCACGGGGAAGCGATCGAACTCGCGTTCCAGTCGGGCAGCCCGGTCAGCGGACGCATCACCGAGCGCGTGCGTGCCGAGCAGCAGGTTGTCGCGCACCGACAGGCTCGGCACGATCTGCCGACCTTGCGGGACATGGACCAGACCGGACCGCGCGAGGTCGTGCGCGCTGCGCCCGGCGGTGGGACTGCCGGCGAAGACGATCTCGCCGGCGTGTGCCGGCAGCAGGTTGGACAGCACGCGCAACAGCGAGGTCTTGCCTGCCCCGTTGGCCCCGATCACCGCGAGCAACTGACCCGGTCCGACCTCGAGGTCGATACCCTTCAACACCTCGCTGGATCCGATGCGGGCTTGGATGCCTCGAGCCGAGATCATGGTTCGTCGTCCGCGCCGAGATAGGCAGCGATGACCTTCGCATCGCGCTGCACCTCGGCCGGCGTGCCGGTGGCGATCAGCACGCCGTGGTCGAGGACGCTGACCGTGTCGCAGATCGACATCACGAACTCCATGTTGTGTTCGATCACCACGATGGTCGCACCGAGCGACCGCAGGCGCAGCACGGCCGCTGCGATCTCCTTCGCCTCCTGCGCGTTGAGGCCGGCGATCGGTTCGTCGAGCAGCATGACCTCGGGTCGCTGCGCGATCGCGCGCGCGAGTTCAACCAGCTTCCGATGGCCGTACGACAGTTCGGCCGGACGCACCTCAGCGAGCGATCCGATGCCGAGGAAGTCCATGATCGCCAGCGCGGTGCGGCGCTCCTCGGCCTCGAACGAGCGACCCGACCACCATTGGTGCAGGTCGCGAAGGATCGACAGCCTTGGCGCCATGCCGAGTTGAACGTTCTCGATCGAGGTCAACGATTCGATCGACTGGAGGTTCTGGAAGGTGCGCGCGAGACCGTGGCGCGCACGTCCGTCGGCGTTCAGGTCTACGAGGTCGTGGCCGTTCATCGCGACCGAACCGGCGTCGCAGCGATAAAGCCCCGCGACCACGTTGATCAGCGTCGACTTGCCGGCCCCGTTGGGCCCGATCAGGCCAAGCACCGTTCCGCCCTTTACGTCCATCGTGACGTCGTCGAGGGCCATGACGCCGGCATAGCGTTTCGTCACGCCGCGGATCGCGAGGCTCGCGCCCTCGAACGCGGCGAACGGCAGCGCACCGTCCCGCGCCCGTGAGGCGACGACCACACGTCGCTTCGTGAAGCGAGCGAAGAGGCCCGCCGCACCTTGCGGGAAGACCAGCAGCACGACGAGGAGCGTCCCGCCGTAGACGATCAGCCCGTACTTCTCCGCGCCGGCCGTGAGCTCGACGAGCAGCAGCAGGATCGCGGTACCGAGCAGCGCGCCGGTCCGCGTGCCGAGCCCGCCGATGACGGCGGCGATCAGCAGCGAGATGCTGAGGCGTACCGAGAACGCGTCGCTGCCGACGAAGCCCGACTGATGCGCGAACAGCGCGCCGGACAAGCCGGCCAGTGCCGCGCTGGCCGCGAACACCGAGGCGCGCCACCAACCCACGCGGATGCCGATGGCCGCGGCGAAGACCTCGGACTCGTTGATCGCGCGCAACCTCCGGCCGATGCGCGAATCCCCCACATAGTCGGCACCGATCTGCACCAGCAGCAGGAAACCGCCGGCGACGTACAGGTACCAGGCATCGTCGTGCCGACCGTTGCTGAACGTGATGCCGGGCACCGCCGAGAGGCCCATCGTCCCTCCGGTGACCGAGACCCAGCGCTGGCCGACGATACCGATGACGAAGCCGATGGCCAGGGTCGTCATCGCGAGATAGAGGCCGCGCGTCCGCAACGCGAAGATGCCGACCACCGCGCCCGCGAGACCGGCAAGCACAGTGCTGAGGAGGATGGCCATGAGTACCGGGAGGCCGAGGCGCAGCGCGAGCAGCGCGGAGCCGTAGGCCCCGATCGCGTAGAAGCCAGCCTGCCCCAGCGACATCTGTCCCGACAGGCCGAGCAGGAGGTTGAGGCCGATGACCGCGATCGCGGTGTAGCTGAAGGTCTGCGCGACGTTCACCCAATAGCCGTTGATCGGCAGCCACGGCAGCGCGATCAGGAACACCAGGGCGACGGCGTACGAAGTCCTCGGCGCGCGGTTCACAGAGGCCACGTCATCAGCGGACATCGATGGCGCGCTCGCTGAAGAGACCGGCCGGCTTGATCGCGATCAGCACCAGCGCTGCAAGCAATGGGTAAAGGTCGCCGAAGCTCGAATCGAAGTAGTTGGAGCCGGCTTCGGCGACGCCGAACAGCAGCCCGCCGGCGAAGATGCCGATCGGGTTGGACAAGCCGCCGATGGCCGCGACGATCAACGCCTTGATCGTGAAGATCAGCCCCATCTGCGGATTGACGGTGATCAGCGGCCCGATCAGCACGCCTGCGAAGGCGGCCAGAACGGCGGCGATCACGAAGACCGAGACCTTGACGCGCTGCGTGTGGATGCCGAGGAGCGACGCGACCTCCGGATTGAATGCGACCGTCTGGATGCACTTGCCCCAGCGCGAGCGGAACATGAACAGGTAGAACGCGCTGACCACCGTGACCGCGACGACGATCACCAGCAGTTCCTCCACGAAGACACCGACGCCGAAGAAGCGGACGACGTTGTCGCGCTGCCCAGAGAACAACGGCGGGCTGTACTGCGACGACTTGCCGTAGAACAGCTCGATGACGTTCTGCACGATCAACGCGACGCCGGCCGTGGTCAGGATCCACGCATAGGACCCGACCGTCGAACGGCGCTTGCGATCGAGGGGTCGGATCGCAACCCGGTCGAGCAGCCATCCCATCAGGGCGAGGCACAGCACGACGCAGACGATCGCGAGCGGCAACGACAGCTTCGCGGCCCGCGTGGCGATGGTGAGGTAGGCGGCCGCCATCATGAAATCGCCCTGGCCGAAGTTGACCCGGTGCGTGGCCAGATGCGTGACGTAGAGGCCCAGTGCGACGAGCGCGTAGATCGCGCCCATCGCGAGGCCGCCCAGCAGCAGCTGGACGAGATCGGTGCCGTTCATGGCCGCGGCCTACAGCTGGCGTGCGATCACTTGAGGCGCACGACGGTGCCGTTCTTCCACACCCCAAGGAAAACGTCCTGACGATTCAGGCATTCGTGCGAGGTCGGGCTGAAGGGCTTGGACGGCGTGGCCGAGATCGCCTCGATGCCCGAGATGTTCTCGATCGCGTTGCGGATCGCGACCGGGTCGGATTTGCCTACCGCATCGACCGCCTTGAAGACGATCTGCCCCGCGTCGTAGCCGAGCGCGGCGACGACCGGCCAGCGATAGTCGGCGCCGTATTCCTTGCGCATGCGCTGGTCGAAGGCCTGCGCCTTGGGTTCGGCCAGGTCCAGGGCCTGCCCCATCACGGTCCCTTCGATGGCGTCCTTGCCCACGATGTCCAGCACCTTCAGCGAGGACAGGCCCCAGTTGCCGGCGATGACCGGCTTGTAGCCGATGCGCGACATGGGCCGAAACGGCATCTCGAACGATTCGTGGAAGTTCAGCACCAGTTCCGCGCCGGCGTCGCGCAACTTGAGCATCTGCGGCGTCAGGTCGTTGACGCCAGGCGCGGCCGCTTCGTTGGCGACCAGCGGCTTGCCGCGCGTGGTCAGGCCTTCGTCGATGTCCTTGGCCGCGAAGTTGCCGTAGCCAGTCGTCGAATGCAGCAGGCCGATCTTCTGGAAATTCTTCGCGCCCCAGTCGAGCATCGCGTCGATCTGGAAACGCTCGACCATCGAGCACCGGAAGATGTAGCTGGGCTTCTGGTCGATGAACTGCGTCGTGATGTTGGAAGCGATCGACGGACCCGCCATCAGCGGCACGCCGGCCTTCTGGAACAGCGGGGCCATCGCGACGACGTTGCCGCTGCTGACCGTGCCGATGACGACACCGGCGCCGTCACTCTGGATCAGCCGCTGCGCGAGCGACACAGCTCTCTGGGGATTCGCCTCGTCGTCGTAGACCACGAGTTCGATCTTCGTCTTGCCGCCCTTGGCCTGGTAGTCCTTAAGCGCGAGCTTGATGCCTTGCAGATAGGACTCGCCGAAATCGACGATGGCCGGCGGTCCGCTGAGGCCCTCGATGACGCCGACCTTGACTTGTGCCGATACGACCGTCGATGCCGCGAGCGCGGCGACCACCACTACTGCCTTGATGTACGTCATGTCTGTCTCCCTGATCTTTTTATGGGGCAACACATCACCATCAACGTCCCTTGAAGTCGGCCTCGCGCTTTTCGCGGAACGCCGTCGTGCCCTCCGCCAGGTCGTCGGTCATGCCGAAGTCGTGGAACGACCGGGACTCGAGCCGGAGCGCCGCGTCCATCGACATTCCGACCGCCTGCTCCATGACTTCCTTGGCGAAGCGATGCGACAGCGGCGACCGCTTCGCGAGCATCTGCGCGTAGTCGAGCGAGAAGCTCAGCAGCTCTTCGGCCGCGATGACCCGGTTGACGAGTCCGATGCGCAGCGCATGCTCGGCCCCGACGCGTTCGCCCGACAGGATGATCTCCATCGCGTTGCCGTGGCCGACGATCTGCGGCAGGCGGATCAGGCCGCCGTCGCACGCATGGAAACCCCACTTGGCGTCCTGCAACGCGAACTCTGCGTGCGGTGCGCAGAAGCGCAGGTCGCAGGCGAGCGCGAGTTCGAAGCCGCCCGAGATCGCGAAGCCGTTGACGGCCGCGACGATCGGCTTGTAGATCTTGATCGTGCGGGTGATACCCGCGAAGCCCGGACCGTTGGTGAAGCGCGTCCTGAACTCGGGTGCGGGACGCCGCGCGAAGTTCATCGTGTACGACTTGAGGTCGGCGCCGGCGCAGAACGCCGTCGCGCCCGCGCCGGTGACGACGGCCACGTGCGCTTCGTCGTCGTCGTCGAACTCCCGCCACACGTCGACCAGGCGATCGTTGGCAGCGAAGTCGAGGGAGTTCATGACGGCCGCGCGATCGATCGTGATCAGGCGGACGCGTCCGTGTTTTTCGTAGCGGATGTCGCTCACGTCAGGGCCTCAGGGAACGATGGAAAAGATCGGGGTGTCGCCACGCAGGGCAGTCGCGACTACCGGTACGCCGACGCCGACGCGGTCGCTCTCCGCGAGCCGGCCCGTGACCCGATGCCCGCCGGGCAGGTCGACGACGCAAACGTCGTACGGCACCTCGTCGCGGAACTGCGTCGGCGCGCGGCGGATGGTGGTCCAGCTCACCAGCGTGCCGGACCCCTCCACGTCGAGCGGATCGAAAGCCGCGCCCAGGCAGGTCGAACAGACGGTTCGCGTCAGGGCATCGACGGCGCCGCAGTGCCGGCACTTCTGCATCGCGATCGAGACGGGCGCGTTCATGCGTCGCCGCGCCGCAGGATCGAGACCGTGCAGGCCACGCCGGTGCCGCCGAGGTTGTGCGTCATGCCGATGCGCGCGTTGGCGACCTGGTTGGGATGGGTGCCGCGCAACTGGTGGACGATCTCGTAGATCTGTCCCACGCCCGTCGCGCCGACCGGATGCCCTTTCGAGAGCAGCCCGCCGCTGGCGTTGATGGCGACGTCGCCGCCGTTGCCGGTCCGTCCCTCAGCTGCCCAGATGGCGCCCTCGCCGCGCGGCACGAGGCCCAGGTCCTCGCTGTCGATGATCTCGGCAATCGAGAAGCAGTCGTGCAGTTCGACGACGTCGATGTCGCCGGGCCCGAGTCCGCTCTGCGCATAAGCGCGCTCCGCGGCCGAGACCGTCGCCTCGAACGTGCCGAGGTCCGGATGACCGGCGATGCGCGCCGATCCGCGGGTCTGGATGGCCGCGAGGATGTCGATCGGCACGCTGCTCGTCTCCTTGGCGATCGACTTCGCGACCAGCAGGATCGCCGCCGCGCCGTCGCTCGCGGGGCAGCAGTCGTAGAGCTGCAACGGATCGCAGATCATCGCCGACGACGCGATCTGTTCATCGGTCAGGTCCTTGCCCATCTGCGCGAGCGGATTGCGCAGACCGTTGCCCTTGTTCTTGCGCACGACCGCCGAGACCTGGTCGCGGGTGGTGCCGTAACGCTCCGCATGCACGCGCCAGGCGAGACCGAACAGGCCCGGAAAGGTCAGGCCGCTCTTGCCGTCGTTCTCGTTGTCCATCGCGCAGTTGAGCGCGGCAGTGACCTGCGAGGTCGAGCCGTGCGTCATCGTCTCGACGCCGACCACGAGAGCGGCATCGCACATGCCGCTCGCGATGGCGATCCACGCGTGACGGAACGCGATGCCTCCGGAAGCGCAGGCGCCCTCGACCTTCGTGCAGGGAATGTTCGGCAGGCCGAGCTGATCGCCGACGATGCCCGCCAGCACTTCCTTGCCGTTCAGAGGCCCGCTGATGAAGTTGCCGAGATAGAGCGCGCCGATGCGCTGCCGGTCGATGCCCGACTCCACGATCGCCTGAGCGGCCGCGCTCACCGCGAGCGATTCGATGCTGCGGTCGGTGTGCTTGCCGAAAGTGGTCGAGCCCACGCCCGCGATGACGACATCACGCATGTTGATTCTCCAGGGCGAGCAGCTTGCGCAACTCGGTCTTCAGGACCTTGCCGTAATTGTTCTTCGGGAGACTCTCGACAAAGCGGTAGTGACGCGGTCGCTTGAAGCGTGCGATCCGCTCGAGGCAGACGGCGTCGAGCGCTTCGATCGTGGGGGCTTGGCCGTCCCTGCCCACGATGTAGGCAACGGCCTCCTCGCCCCACTCCGCATGCGGACGTCCGATCACCGAGCATTCGACGACGCCCGGATGCATGAGGAGCGCCTCCTCGATCTCGCGCGGGTAGATGTTGGTGCCCCCGCTGATGATCAGGTCCTTGGAGCGGTCGCGAAGGCTCAGGTAACCCTGCGCGTCGACGGCGCCGATGTCGCCGGTCCACAGCCATCCGCCGCGCAGCGCGGCCGCCGTCGCCTTCGGGTTGTTCCAGTAGCCCGACATGACGCAGTCGCTACGGGTGATGATCTCGCCGAGTTCGCCCGTGGGCAGTTCCTGGCCTGCGTCGTCGACGATGCGCACCTCGACGCCGGTCCGCGGCGAGCCGCACGACCCGAGCCGCGCGAGATGGCGTTCGCCGTGGTCGCCCGCGTGGTCGGAGGGACGCAGTCCCGTGATGGTCATCGGCGACTCGCCCTGGCCGAAGAGCTGGAAGAAGCGACTGCCGAAGATGGCCATCGTCTTCAGGATGTCGCTGACGTACATCGGTCCACCGCCGTAGAGCACGGTCCGCAGGTTGCCCGCCGGATCGTCGACTCCGTCGGCGGCTGCGACGAGCCGCGTCAGCATGGTCGGGGCCGCGAACATCGACACGTCCGGATAGCGCTTGAGTTGGCCGAGGACCTCGGCCGGCTTGAAGCCGTCGAGGATCACCTGATGTCCGCCGCCGAAGAGATGCGGCAGCGCGTACAGGCCCGACCCGTGGGACAACGGCGCGCCATGGAACATCGACTGGCCCGGCGACACCTGCTCGATGTCCGAGTAGTAGGCCATCGTCATGAACAACAGGTTGCGATGCGACAGCACCGCGCCCTTGGGCTGTCCAGTCGTGCCGCTGGTATAGAAGATCCACGCGGGATCGGTCGGTGCCCCATCGGCGCAGGCGAGCGGTGCGCCTCTGGCCAGATCCGCATACGTGTCCGAATCCACAGCCACCAGTTCGGCGGCATGGTCGGCGAGCGCCTCGCGCAGTGGCTCCACATGCGTCGCGTTCGTGAAGACGGCGCGCGCCGCGCAGTCCCTGACGATGTAGGCAACCTCCCGTGCATGGAGCTTGGCGTTGATCGGCACGATGCAGAGGCCCGCAACCCAGCACGCGAACATCGTCTCGAAAACCTCGACGCGGTTCTCCATGAACAAGGCGACCCGGTCTCCGGTCCCGAGTGTCAGATTGGTGCGCATCGATCCCGCAATACGCGAAACCCGGTCGGCGAGATGACGGTAGTCCCGCGTGACCTGACCCTGCGTGACGGCGGGTTGATCGGGCGACACGCGCGCGCGGTTGATCAGCCCCTGGGCAATGTTCAAGCAGGCTCCCCGTGGCTCGACGCGTTCAAGAGCGGGACGACTCTCGCACCGCCCCGCGAACCCGCGACGGGCGCGGCAGCGAGTCGATGAAGTGGCGTCCGAAGCGTCGCATCGGTTCGGCTGACCGTTCGAGCTTCATGCGCATGAGTGCGCCCTCCCAGCCGTACCAGAAAAATTCCGCGGCACCGTCGGCATCGAGCGACCGGCTCAACTCGCGGGCGGCCACGGCATCGCGCAGGCAATCGGCGACGTGGCGCTGCCAGTTGGCGAAGACCGCTTCGAGGCGCGAGCGGAATACCGCGCTGTGCGCGCCGAGTTCCTGGCTCAGCGCCCCGATCAGGCAACCGCGCATGCAATCGAACTTCTCAACGCCGCGCGACGTTTCGTCGACATAGGCTTCGAGGCGCGCGAGCGGGCTGACCGACGGATCGCCGAGCAGCCGCTGCAGCTTGCGATCAAAGTAGGCTGCGTAGTTGTCGATGACCGCTTCGCCGAAGGCTTCCTTGCTCGGGAAGAAGTGATAGAACGAGCCGCGCGCGACACCCGACTGCGCAAGGACATCCTCGATGCCCACGTCGGCGAAGCTGCGTTCAGTCAACAAGGCCGTGCCGGCCCGCACGATCGCCGCCCGTGTGTCGGCACGCCTGTGCGCCCGCACGTCACCGCCTGCCTCCCGCACCGTTCGCCTAGTCATCGATTCGTTCTTTCGCTGCATACCAACTAGACCGATCTACTTGACGATTAGTGTAACGGGTCGGCCCGTTGACGACAACAGGGTTTCCCCTGTGCTGAGCGACGAACTGAAAGACAAATCCTGACCAATCAGCACGGCGTGGCTGCGAGCGACATTGCATCGCTCACGCAACCTGAACATGCGCCGTGAACACCGCCTCCAGCGACACGTCGGCGTCCGCGAGCCGCAGCCCGCGCACGAACAACGCCAGCGGGTCGTCACCATCGAGCGCCATCTCCGCCACGTGCTCGGAATCGAACGCGAACAGTCGGAAGACCCGGTCCAGCTTCACCACCGATGCGTCGGCCGCGAACAACCACAGGTCGTCGTTCTTGAACCGTGTCGGCCCCGACGGGACGACCTGGCGCGTGCGGATCACGATGCCGTCCTGCTCGAGCTTCTCGAGGATCACGTCGGTGGATTCGTAGTCGAGGCG
Source organism: Betaproteobacteria bacterium (assembly GCA_025356395.1). Taxonomy (GTDB): domain Bacteria; phylum Pseudomonadota; class Gammaproteobacteria; order Burkholderiales; family Burkholderiaceae_D; genus CAHJXF01. Next base: position 6,956 of record JANXTA010000122.1, on the reverse strand, counting down.
CGCCTCCTGCCTGATCGTGTACGCGTTGAGGCCCGGCACCTGTCCGGGGTGGTCGGTGCGCCGTGCGCGGTACAGCACCCGCAACACGCGCAACGCATCGCCGAAGATGTCGCCCGGCGCCTGGCCGCGATTCCAGTTGCGGCCGTAGATCGCGGGCAGGCTTGCCGCGAGCAAGGCGCCGGCCAGCGTGATGATCCAGATGTAGTAGATCCACAGCAGCAGCAGCGGCAAGGCCGCGAGCGCGCCGTAGATCATCGTGTAGGTCGGAAAGCGCGTGATGTACAGCGCGAAGCCGCGCTTCGCGCCTTCGAACGCGAGCGCCGCCAGGAACGCGCCGGCCAGCGCATCGCGCCAACGCACATGACGGTTGGGCACGTACACGTAGAGCGCCGAATACGCGGCCGTGAAGAGCAGCAGCGGCGTGATGTCGAGCAGCGCGGCCACCAGCGGCGGCGGCGCCTGCACGAAGCCGGCAGCCGCCGACGCGAGGTAGGACGTCAGCGTCAGCGACACGCCGAGCATGACCGGCCCGACCGACAGAATCGCCCAGTAGGTGATCAGCCGCTGCGCGAGCGGGCGCATGCGATGCACGCCCCAGATCGTGTTGAGCGCGCCGTCGATGGTCAGCATCGTGGTCAGCGACGTCACCGCGAACGACAGCACCGACACCGCGGTCAGCGAACTCGCATTGGCCGAGAACTGGTCGAGATACTTGAAAATCGAGTTCGAGATCTCCTCGGGAAAGAGACGCGCCGCGAGGAAGTGGTGGAGCGCGTCGCGCATGCGGTCGAATACCGGCAGCGCGGTCATCACGCCGAACACTGTCGTCAGCAATGGCACGATCGACAGCACCGTCGTGAAGGTGAGGCTCGACGCAACCTGGAACAGTCGCTCCTGTTCTGCGCGCCGCAGCCCGAAACGGACGATGTCGCGCACCGTGCGCCAGGTCTGCAGGCCGGCACGACGCAAGGGGACGAGGAATCGCAAGGACAAGAAGGGAGCCGTGGATGTGGGGTGCGCGCCTTGCGCAAGGGATCAGCATCACCAGTCTACCCAGCCGAGGAAAACCTCCGACCTCGCTCCCTATAATGAAGGCCGACCTTTCCCACACTTACCCATCCGATGCTCGATCTCCTCGTTCTCTACTACAGCCGCCACGGCTCGACCCGCAAGCTCGCCGAGGCCATCGCGCTCGGCATCGATGCCACCGACGGGACCAGCGCCCGCCTGCGCACGGTCCCGCCGGTATCGACCGTCGCCGAGGCGACCGAGTCGGACATCCCCGCTGCGGGCCCGCCCTACGTGGAGCTACGCGATCTCGAGGAATGCGCCGGCCTCGCGATGGGTTCGCCGACCCGCTTCGGCAACATGGCCGCGCCGCTCAAGTACTTCCTCGACGGCACCGGTGCGCAATGGTTCTCGGGCGCGCTGGCGGGCAAGCCGGCCTGCGTCTTCACGTCGACCGGCAGCCTGCACGGCGGCCAGGAGACGACGCTGGTGTCGATGATGACGCCGCTGCTCCATCACGGCATGTTGATCGTCGGCCTGCCGTATACCGAACCCGACTTGATGAGCACTACGACTGGCGGCACGCCCTATGGCGCGACTCACGTAGCGGGCATGGACGGCCAGCGCGCCGTAGACGACGCCGAGCGCCGCCTCGCAGTCGCGCTGGGTCGACGCCTCGCCGCAATCGCGCTGCGGCTCGTCGACAGGACCGCATGAGCGAGCGTGTCGATTGCGTCGTCATCGGCGCGGGCGTGGTCGGCCTGGCGGTCGCGCGCGCGCTGGCGATGGCCGGTCGCGACGTGACGATCGTCGAGGGCGCGCACGCAATCGGCACCGGCATCAGCTCGCGCAACAGCGAGGTGATCCACGCCGGCATCCACTACGCACCCGGCTCGCTGAAGGCGCGGCTCTGCCAGCGCGGCAAGGCGTTGATGTACGACTTCTGCGCGAGTCGGCATGTCCCACATCGACGCATCGGCAAACTGGTGGTCGCGACGGACGAGGCGCAGTTCGACCAGCTCGAACACGTGATCGCGAACGCGCTGGCTTCGGATGTCGAGGACCTCGTGCTGATCGATGCGAAGCGTGCAGTCGCGATGGAACCTGCGCTGGCGTGCGTCGCGGCGGTGTGGTGCCCGAGCACCGGCATCGTCGACAGCCACGCGCTGATGCTCGCGTTGCTGGCCGATGCCGAGGCGCATGGCGCCACGCTCGCGTTGTCGAGTCGGATCGAAGGCGGCTCGGTCGTCGCGGACGCCATCGCGCTCGAGATCTCGAGCGAAGGCGAGGCATCCTTCGGGCTGCAGGCGACGCTGGTCGTCAACTGCGCGGCCCTCGATGCCACGCGCATCGCGCGCGCGATCGACGGCATGCCCGCGAGCGCGATCCCCACGATCCATCTCGCGAAGGGCAACTACTTCTCGTTGACCGGCCGCACGCCGTTCCAGCATCTGATCTACCCGTTGCCCGAGCCCGGCGGCCTGGGCGTGCACATCACGCCAGACCTTGGCGGCCAGGCCAAGTTCGGACCCGACGTCGAATGGCTGGCCCCCGATGCGCCGATCGATTTCACAGTCGACCCGCGACGCGCCGATTCTTTCTACGCCGTCGTGCGGCGCTACTGGCCCTCGTTGCCGGACGGCGCGCTCGCTCCGTCCTACTCCGGCATCCGCCCCAAGCTGTCGGGACGCGGAGATCCGGCAGCCGACTTCATGATCGCCGGACCCGAAGTGCATGGCGTGCCCGGGCTGATCCATCTCTTCGGCATCGACTCGCCGGGCCTCACGTCGTCGATGGCGATCGGCGAGCATGTCGCCGCGCAGGTCGCATGAACGTCATCGCACGCAATCCCCCGTCGCGCTCGTCCGCTTCGACGATGTGCGTCCATCGCCGCGTGAGCATCCTGTGGCCATGAGTCCTCGCGGATTGATCGGGGTCGCGATGGGCAGTCTCGGGGCGCTGATGCTGCTGTCGGCGGCGTTCTCGCAGGTCACGGCTGCCGGAGTCTCGCCGGGCTATGCCCTCGCCTTCGCCAAGCTGCTCGTACTGGCTTTCGTCCTCAAGCGCGTGCACGAACGCAACGTCTACACGATGCAATGGTCCTCGATGTTCATTTTGCTGTTCATGGCCGAAGGACTGGTTCGCGCGACCAGCGACCCGCAACCGTCGGCCGCGCTGGGTACGCTGGAGGCCGTCGCATCCGTCGTGTTCTTCGTGGCGGTCCTGGCATTCCTGCGGCCCTTCAAGAAAGCCGCGGTGCACGCGAAGAAGAAGGACCTATGACGGACGACGATCACCTCGAAGCATTGGTCGCGATCGTCGGTACGAGCAACGTCCTCGTCGACGACCACGACAAGGCCGCGTATCTCACCGACTGGCGCCAACGCTACGTCGGGCGCGCGCTGGCGGTCGTGCGTCCCGCGGACGTCGAGCAGGTGGCGCGCGTCGTGCGCTGGTGCGGCGAAGCGGGCATCGCGATCGTCCCGCAGGGCGGCAACACCGGCCTCGTCGGCGGTGCCACGCCCGACGACAGCGGCGTGCAGATCGTGCTGTCGACCGCGCGGATGAAGGCGGTGCGCGAAGTCGATGCGCTCAACGACACGATCACGGTCGAGGCCGGCTGCACGCTCGCCGAGGTGCAGGCCGCGGCGGTCGAAGCGGGCAAGCTGTTCCCGCTCAGCCTGGCCTCGGAAGGCAGCTGCACCATCGGCGGCAATCTGTCGACCAACGCCGGGGGGACGGGGGTACTGCGCTATGGCAACGCGCGCGACCTGTGCCTCGGGCTTGAGGCGGTGCTGCCGAACGGCGATGTGGTCAGCCATCTCACGGGCCTGCGCAAGGACAACACCGGCTATCACTGGAGCGACCTGCTGATCGGCGCCGAGGGCACGCTCGGCATCGTCACCGCCGCGACGCTGAAGCTGTATCCAGCGCCACGAGCACGATGGACCGCATGGGCCGCGGTGGCGTCTCCCGACGACGCGTTGCGTCTGCTCGCGATCGCGCAGCGGCGCTGCGGTCCGACGCTGACGGCCTTCGAACTCGTGTCCGACTTCGCGCTGAGCCTCGTGGAGAAGCACTTCCCAGCGTCGCGTTCGCCGTTCGCCGCGCGCCATCCGCAAGCCGTGCTGATCGAGGTCTCCGACCACGAGAGCGAGGCGCATGCACGCGCCATGCTCGAAGGGCTGCTGGAAGACGCGCTGACTGCGGCGATCGTGATCGACGCAGTGGTGGCCGAGGACATCGCCCGATCGAAAGCATTGTGGGCGTTGCGCGAGAACGTCTCCGAAGCCCAGGCGGCCGAGGGCAAGAACATCAAGCACGACATCTCGGTACCGATCTCTCGCATCGCGGCGTTCGTCGCCACGACCGATGCGGCACTCGCCGCCGGGTTCCACGGCATCCGCATGGTGACGTTCGGGCATCTCGGTGACGGCAACCTGCACTACAACGTGTCGCCGCCCGTGACGATGGACGATGCGGCCTTCCTGGCCATGCAGCCCGCTATCAATCGCCTCGTGCACGACGCGGTGATGGCGTACGGTGGCTCAATCAGCGCGGAGCACGGCATCGGCCAGTTGAAGCGCGATGCGCTGGCGCATTACAAGAGCGCGAGCGAGATGATCATGATGCGGACGATCAAGGCTGCGCTCGATCCGCGCGGCATCATGAATCCCGGGAAAGTGCTGTGATCGGCCGGTCCTGCCGCGGCGGGACCCTGCAATGGATACGCGCACTCGCTGGGGTCGGCGCGCTCGCGACCTGCGCGATGGCCCAGGCCACGGCCTATCGCTGCGACGATGCCGGTCGCGTGACCTATACCAACCTGCCCTGCCCCAGCGGCAAACAGACCGAGCTGAAGGACCGCGCCGCAGCGCCGACCGCCGAGGACCTTGCGGCCGCTCAACGGCGCCAGCGTGCCGATCAGGCGAAGCTCGATGCCATCGGTCGCGATCGGGCCATAGAACTCAAGCAGGATCAGCGGGCGGCGGCTCTCGCAGCCCGCAGGAACGTGGGTGTCGGCAAGCAGGCCGACGCCTGCACGAAACTCGCACTGAAGGTGAAGCGGGCGCACGAGGACTACAACGCCGCAGGTCCACGCGATCAGCCGGCCAGGCGAGTCCGGCTGCGACGTGCGGAGGACGACTACGCGGCGCTCTGCCGGAAGCGCTGAGGTCCTCGCCGTTGCACTGACGAAGGAGTGCGTATCACCGAGGTCAAGCCTTCAGCGAGGTTGATTCTGCTCGAACGTTGGACTGCGACGCCGGATGCTCGACGGCCTCCATCGCGCGCCACAGCAACGAAACATCCGCATTGCGCAGCAGCGTCGAATCGCTGAGCATCCGCCGCCAGGTACGAGCGGCGGGCTGACCGTGATAGAGCCCGAGCATGTGCCGCACGATCGACCGCAATGCGACGCCGTTCGACGCCTGCCTGCCGATGTAGTCGGCCATCGCAGCCACCACCGTTGCGCGACTGCGGCCGGGTCGATCCGACGATCCATGGCCGTCCAGCATCGCCAGCAGCCACGGCTCGTGATAGGCGGCACGCCCGATCATCACGCCGTCGAAACGTTTGAAGGCGTCGCCGATGGCAGCCGGCGCGGCGAGCCCGCCGTTGACCACGAAAGTCAGAGCAGGGAACTCGTGCTTGAGCATCGCGACGAGCTCGTAGCGCAGCGGCGGGATCTCGCGGTTCTCCTTTGGCGACAGGCCCTTGAGCCACGCGTTGCGCGCATGGACGATGAAGACGGTGCAGCCGGAGTCCGCGACCCGGCCGACGAAATCGCGCACGAAGCCGTAGTCCTCGTTGCGATCGAGGCCGATGCGATGCTTCACGGTGACGGGAATGTCGACGGCGTCGATCATCGCCTTGACGCAGTCGGCGACCAGCGCGGGCTCGGCCATCAGGCAGGCTCCGAACGCTCCGTTCTGCACGCGCTCGGACGGACACCCGCAGTTGAGGTTGATCTCGTCGTAGCCCCATTGCTCGCCGAGTCGCGCGCAGTGCGCGAGCGCCGCGGGGTCGCTGCCACCCAGCTGCAACGCGACCGGATGCTCGGCTGCGTCGAAGTCCAGATGCCGCGGCACGTCGCCATGCAACAGCGTGCCGGTCGTGACCATTTCGGTATAAAGCCGCGCATCGCCCGACAGCTGACGATGGAAGTAACGGCAGTGCCGATCGGTCCAGTCCATCATGGGAGCGACACACAGGCGATGGGACTGATTAATCAACAACCTGCGCTCTTTTCCCTCTGTCGCGTAGCATCTCCGTAGCAACAGATCGGCATGAATTTCGACGCGTCGGCATCAAAATACATGTCGGCACTGCTACGGATTTGCTACGAGATGGCATCAATTATCGAGGTGGGCGGGCGGTGGCGTGCACAGGTACGCCGACGAAGACATAAGGCACAAACACGTACGTTTGAAACAAAGGCGGTCGCCCAGCGATGGGCTCGAAAAATCGAGCGGGAGATCGACACCGGCGAGTTCCATGATAACGGCGAGGCCAAGCGGACAACGGTCAACGACCTGATCGACCGCTTCAAGCTCGAGCGACCGAACAAGATCGGTCGCTCGCACGGCTACGCTCTCGACCAACTTGAGCGCCGCCTTGGCAACAAGCAACTGCTTGCGATTACGAGCGATCGCCTCATCCGCTATGCCCGCGAACGAGCGTGCAAAGCACCGACTTGGGCTCCTGTGACCTGCCCCCTTCAGCCGTGCCAATCGTCAGGATGAAGTCCGGGTTGCAAGGTTAGTAGATGTCGTTGGTGTCGTGCTGCTGAATTGCATCGGCGATCAGGCGGCGCTGGATCTCGGCGAAGCGAGCTGGCGGGATCCGTCCGATCGACCCGTGAGGCCGAACCTCGCTGTAATCCCACCGCCATGCCGCGATCATGGCGCGTGCTTGGTGAAGTGTCTGGAACCAGTGGTCGTTGAGGC
>JANXTA010000171.1 GCA_025356395.1 Betaproteobacteria bacterium | reverse complement strand
GAGGGCTTCGAAGCCCTCGCGAGTACCCGCGTCGATACCACCTTCGTCTGGATCGACATCGAAGACGACGCGGAAATCGCTGGTGACATCGAAGTCGAGAATTTTCCGACCATCGGCGTGTTCCATCGCGATCGCCTGCTTCATTTCGGCGTCAGCCTGCCGCAGCCGTCCATCGTGGCGCGACTTCTCGCGGCGTTGACCGCCGACAGCGGCACCATCGCGGCGGAGGCAGCCGTCGCTTCGCTGCCGACCCGATTGAAGCGACTGGCGGTCGATCGGAATCAGCGAGCGCCGGTCAACTCGTCGGCGGACTCGCCCAGCAGCGCGGCGACGAACTGACTGGCCACGAAAGGCTGAAGGTCGTCGAGGCTTTCGCCGATGCCGATGAAATACACCGGAATCGGCGGTGCATCGCGCCTCAGCAGAGCGATCGCCGCGAGCACGCCGCCCTTGGCCGTTCCGTCGAGCTTGGTCACGATCAGCCCCGTCAGCCCGACTGCGGCGTCGAAGGCGCGGACCTGCGCGATGGCGTTCTGCCCGGTGTTCCCATCGATCACGAGCAGCACCTCACGCGGCTGATGACTGCCGGCAGCGGGCGCCTTGCCGATGACGCGCTTGACCTTCTTCAACTCGTCCATCAGATGCAGCTGCGTCGGCAGGCGTCCGGCGGTGTCTGCGATCAGGACGTCGGTCTTGCGGGCGGCAGCCGATGCGACGGCATCGAAGACGACCGCCGCGGGGTCACCGGATTGCTGCGCGATCACGGCGACGCCGTTACGCTCGCCCCAGACGACCAGCTGCTCGCGGGCCGCTGCCCGGAACGTGTCACCGGCAGCCAGCATCACCGTCCGGCCCTCGGCCTGCAGGTATTTGGCCAGCTTGCCGACCGACGTCGTCTTGCCGGCCCCGTTGACGCCCACCATCATGATGACGACCGGCGCGTCCGGCGCAGCGACATCCCGAGCCACGTCCAGACGTTTTTCAAGTGGAAGCAGGAGCTCGACCATGAGGCGCCCCAGCACGACTTTCAATTGCCGGCCATCGTCGATCGCTTCCTTGCGCGCCCGCGTGCGCAGCTGTTCGATCAGGTAAGTCGTGGCGTCCACGCCGGCATCGGCCATCAAGAGGGCCGACTCGAGCTCTTCGAACAGGGCTTCGTCGACCTTCGTGCCGACGAACAGATTGCTGATGCCCGAGCCGGTCTTCGCGAGGCCGTTCTTCAGACGGTCGATCCAGGACCGACGCGGTAAGGCATTGGCAAGCGGCGTCTCGGGCGCGGGAATGGGCGCCGTGACAGAGACTTCGAGCGCCGCGGACGCCGGTTCGTCGGGCGTCTCGGGACGCTTCCAGAATTTGAGCATGGATTACGGAACCGACACGGTGCGGTCGATTCGAGAAGGTCTGCACATCCGCGTGGACCGAGGATCGTGCGCCCAGGCAGAGGCCACGGAATCGAACATCTGCCGGCGAGAAACAATTTTGGACTTTACCATCACGGTCCACATGAAACCGCCAAACGTCTGCTGATGAACCGATCGAAGAACGCTCGACCGACGGCAGCGATCCGCCGGGGACCAGGCACGGTTCGCATCATCGGCGGCGCATGGAAGCGCAGAGTGCTGCCCGTCGTCGAAGTCGAAGGATTGCGACCCACGCCCGACCGGGTTCGCGAAACGCTGTTCAACTGGCTGAACCACGTGTTCGGCGGCGACCTCCGGGGCCTATCCGTGCTCGACCTGTTCGCGGGATCGGGCGCATTGGGCTTCGAAGCGGCCTCGCGCGGTGCGACGGACGTCGTGCTGGTCGAAAGCAATCCGCTGGCGATTGCAAGCCTGGAAGCCGCGCGGTCGATGCTCGACGCGACAGGCATCGACATTCGGCAGGGCGACGCCACAGCGACAGCGCGAGCCTTGCGCGAGGCCGGCAGACAGTTCGATCTGGTGTTGCTCGATCCGCCATTCGGTCGGCGGTGGATCGAGATTGCGCTACCGTTGGCAGCTGCCCTCTGCAAACCGTCCGGGTGTATCTACGTAGAAGCCGAAGCGGCGATGTCGGAGGCCACTTGGGCGGCTTTCGACCTTGAGCTATACCGTGCGGACAAAGCAGGGGAGGTGTTTTATCATCTGCTGCGCCGCAATAAAAAGAATGAAAAGGAGACTGCCATGCTGGTTGCCGTATATCCCGGGACGTTCGACCCGTTGACCCGGGGGCACGAGGATCTCGTTCGACGGGCCTCGAAGCTCTGCCAGCGCCTGGTGGTCGGCGTTGCCGATTCGCGCAACAAACACCCGTTCTTCACGCTGGAGGAGCGGGTCGACATTGCACGCGAGGTGTTGTCGCATTACCCGAACGTGACGGTCGCCGGCTTTTCGGGACTGCTCAAGCATTTCGTGGAAGAACACGAGGCGACGGTCGTGATTCGCGGCCTGCGCGCAGTCTCCGACTTCGAGTTCGAGTTCCAGATGGCGGCCATGAACCGCTACCAGATGCCTTCCGTCGAAACCGTCTTCCTGACGCCATCGGATCAATACATGTTCATTTCCGGCACGATCGTCCGCGAAATCGCCATTCTCGGCGGCGATGTCTCGAAGTTCACCTTTCCTTCAGTCGAGAAGTGGCTGAAGGAAAAAGTTCGCGATTCGACTGCGTGAGCGAGAACTAGCAAGCATCGGGAAGCGACGATGGCGTTGATCATCACGGACCAGTGCATCAACTGCGACGTTTGCGAGCCCGAGTGCCCGAACGCCGCGATCTCGATGGGCGCCGAAATCTACGAGATCGATCCCGACAAGTGCACGGAGTGCGTTGGACACTTCGACCAACCGCAGTGCCAGATCGTCTGCCCGGTGGAATGCATCCCGTTCGATCCGTTGTGGCGGGAAAGCAACGATCAGTTGATGGAAAAGTACTTAGGGCTGACGAGCGTCATCACAAAAATGCCGGCGAAGTAAGGGCGCCCGAACGGAAATAGGTCACAGCCAGCTAGGTGAATGCAGAAAGAATAAAACACTGCTGTCTGAGCCCCTCCCACGGCACCGCTGCCTCCCGCAAGCACTGCCTTGCTAGCATGTGACCCGGCCTTGCTTAGCTGTCATATCCCGGGCGATCATAGGGAGTCCTGTTGAACAGTTCAGGATTGGATTGATGCCAGAGCTTCATCGCCTGGATGGGGGTCTGACTTTTCAGCGCGGATTGCGGAAGCTGGTGGTTGTAAAGGGCGACGTAG
>JANXTA010000103.1 GCA_025356395.1 Betaproteobacteria bacterium | reverse complement strand
AGACACACCGCTTTGCGCCGATCCGGAAACAAAATCCGGAAGAGCCGGTAACGGTCACGCTGGTGGAGTTGCCGCCACCGCCGCCAGTGGCCGCCCCCCCGCCGCCGGTTCCCTCACCGCCACGGCCGTCTCCGACGCCGCCGCTTCCGCGTCCGGAGGCGAAGCCGACGCCGGCACCGACGCCGAACCCGATTCCGGTTGCGAGACAGGAACCGCCGCCCCCGCCGGCGGCGCCTTCACCGCCGCCACCCCCTACGCCACCTCCGCCCGCACCGCCGGCGCCACCCGCCCCGCCGGTCGCGCCGGTTGCCGACCTGAGCGCCGTCTACACCGGTCGCGTGCGCGGCTACCTGAATTCGGTCAAGCGCTACCCGACCGGTCGGGACGCCAGCATCCAGCGGCCCGAGGGCAAGGTCCGGATCTGGTTCGTCCTGCGTCGCGACGGCTCGCTGGTCGACGCCGGCATCGAGGATTCGTCCAATTCGATCCTGCTCGACAACGCCGGACTGACCACCGTCAAGCGCGGAACCATGCCGTCTTTCGAGGGCGCCTTCGGATCCGAAGAAACGCATCGCTTCACAGTCGACCTCGATTTCAAACCGTCCTGAATTTCCACAGTCCCTCTTTCGTCCATTGTTACGGAGCAATCCTATGAAGTTTCAACTCACTCAAATCTCGCTGGTGGTGTCGGGGTTGTTCCTCGCCGCCGGCGCAAACGCACAATCCACGACGGACGTAGGCACCATCCAGGTCCAAGGCGCTCCCGGCGGTACGGGAACCGGCCAGATCCAGGAAGAAGAGTCGCCGCGCGCTCGCAGCTCCGTGAATCGCAAGGCGATCGAACTGCAGTCGCCGGTCAGTAACCCGTACCAGGTCATCAACCTGCTGCCGGGCGTGTCCCAGTTCAGCCAGGACGGCACGGGCCTGTTCGGCGGCAGCCTCCGGATTCGCGGCTTCAACAGCGACCAGCTCGGCTTCACGATCAACGGCGCGCCGGTTAACGACTCGGGCAACTTCGCGGTCTTCCCGCAGGAATACACCGACAGCGACAACCTCTGCGAAGTGTTCGTCACGCAAGGCTCGACCGACAGCGATGCACCGCACGTCGGCGCCACCGGCGGCAACGTCGGGTTGGTGAGCTGCAAGCCGACCGACACGATGCAGACACGCATCTCGCAGACCGTCGGTCAAAACGCGCTGTCGAAGACCTTCGTGAAGTTCAACACGGGCAGGTTCCTCGACGACCGCATCAAGGCGTACTTGGCGGTCTCGCATGCCGAAACCAAGAAGTTCAAGGGCCCGGGGGACGCGTTCCGCGACCACGTCGAGACGGGTTGGGATATTGCATTCGGCGGCGGTAGCTACTTCAGCGGTTCGTTCCTCTACAACAAGGCAGTCAACAACAACCTGCGCGCCGTCAGCAAGGCCCAGGTCGACCAATTCGGCTACAACTACGACTTCGGCACGACCTCCCCGACTCACCAGGTCCGTGCCGGCGTCGCCGACAACGACACCACCTTCGCCCCAAACGCGAACATCTACAACGGCCAGACCAACCGTTATTTCGGTTTCAACCTGAACCCATTCAAGAACTACGTCGCAACCGGCCAGGCGCACTTCAACCTGGCCACCAACCTGAGCCTCGATGTGAACCCGTACATGTGGTACGGCTACGGCACCGGCGGCAACCAACTGCAGACGATTTCTGAAACGGCGGTTAGCACGCGCCTGGCCGGTGGCGGCCGCGACTACAACGGCGACGGTGACCGTCTCGATACCGTCGGCGCCTACGAAGGCAGCGTCACCAAGACCTATCGTCCGGGCGTCATCACCAAGCTGAACTACGACATCGCCGGCAACCACATCGTGGCCGGCTTCTGGTTCGAGAAGGCCCGTCATCAACAGACAGCCCCGTATGTCGCGATCAGCAACACCGGTACGGCAGACGACATCTGGCTGCAGAACTCGTCGCAGTATCTGTTGAACGCCGACGGATCGGCCGCGCAGTTCCGCGACTGGTACACCGTCAGCCGCGCTCGTTCCGGCTTTATCACCGACACGCTGACCGTGCTGAACGACAAGCTGACCATCAACCCCGGCATCCGCTACACGACGCTCGGCCGCACTTTCACTAATTCGCCCAACCAGGGCAGCACCGTGACCGGCTTCGGCGGCACGGGCTACGGCGGTGCGCCCTACGTGATCGAGAAGGACTACTCGGAAGTCCTGCCTAACGTCGGTATCAAGTATCAGCTGACCGACCAGCAGTCGACGTTCTTCAACGTTGCGCGAAACTTCAAGGCTCCGCCGAACTTTGCCTACTCGAACCTGGCCGTCAGCAACGTCGCGGGCGCTACGCCGACGACGGTGGTACCGCTGACCTACGTGAACGGCGTCGCGACCAACTATCACATCATCGATCCGACCATCTCGCCCGAGAAGTCGACCAACTTTGACCTCGGCTATCGGTTCGCAGGCGACCGCTTCACGGCATCGGGTTCGGTATTCTTCGTCGATTACAAGAATCGCATCGCAGCTTTCATCGACCCGAACACAGGGACGCAAGGTTCGGCCGCCAACCTCGGCAAGTCGACCACCAAGGGTGTCGAACTTGAAGCCGGCTACAAGATCGCAGCCAATCTGTCTGCGTACTCGTCGCTGACGTACACCAAGACGCGCATCAGCCAGAACTTGCCGTACGGCCTGGGCACGAATGTCGAGCAAACCGAAGGCAAGGAATTTCCGGACACGCCGAAGTGGCTTGCAGGCGCGTCGCTGCAATATCAGGACCAGCATTACATCGCCGGTCTCGACATGAAGCTGACGGGCAAACGCTACTCGACGCTGGTCAACGACGACTCGATCGGCGGCTACACGCTGTTCGGTCTGAACGCAGGCTACAAGTTCGATTCGACGATGTTCTTCAAGAACCCGACGATCCGCATGAACGTGTACAACCTTTTCAGCCGACAGTATCTGAGCTTGAGCGGACCGTCGGGAAGCAACTTCGGTATCCGCGCGAACCCCGTGGCTGGCCTGCCGAACTACGGTGCCCAGACGTTCTACGTCGGTGCGCCGCGCCTGATCGCCGTGACGTTCGCGTCGGACTTCTGAAGCTGAAAGATCGCCATGAATCTCAACATCCTCCACGACGTCACCTTCTACGCGCTGTATGCGGCGTTGGCGCTCGCCGTATTCGTGGCGATCGAACGGCTGATCTTCTTCTCCACGACCTCTAGGCGCGCGCGTGAACTCGAGGACGCGGTGGAGCACGGCGCGGCGCCGTCCGCAGCGCTGATCGACGGCGACAACGTCGCGGCCCGCGGAGCCAAGCACATGCTTGCGCGGATGCCCGGGGTCAAGTCGCGTCACGACCTCGAAGACCTGTCGGAAGAAGTGTTCATCGACGCCCGCACGGCGTTCACGAAGCACCTGTGGATCCTGGACACGATCGTCACCGCGTCGCCGCTACTCGGGTTGCTCGGGACGATTCTCGGGATCATCGATACCTTCACGGCGCTGGCGCGTTCGGGCATCTCCGATCCGTCCGGCGTGTCGGCGGGTATCGGCACGGCCCTCTTCGCCACGGCGCTCGGCATCTCGGTGGCGCTGTTCGGCCTGCTGTTCTTCAACAGTTTCCAGGAGCGCATCGATCGGCTGTCGGATCAGATGAAGGTGCTGATCCTTCGGCTCTCCGCCTTGAAGCCGATGATCTAGATCATTGTTGTTCGCTGCATGCAAAAGGGCCGCTCAGCGGCCCTTTTGTTTTTGGTCTCAGGCGTTCAGTGCTCGCTCTGACCCCGGTAGTCGCCGTGCGCCAGGTTCTCGAACTTCGTGTATTGCCCGAGGAACGCCAGCCTGACCTTGCCGATCGGTCCGTTGCGCTGCTTCGAGATGATGATCTCGGCCACCCCCGGATCGGTCGACGCTTCCTTCGCGTAGACCTCGTCGCGATAGATGAACAGGATCACGTCCGCGTCCTGCTCGATGGCGCCCGACTCGCGCAGGTCGCTCATGATCGGACGCTTGTCGGGGCGCTGCTCGAGGCTCCGATTGAGCTGAGACAACGCGATCACCGGGCACTGCAGTTCCTTGGCCAGGGCCTTCAGCGAACGCGAGATCTCGGAGATCTCGGTCGCGCGGTTCTCGCCCATCGAGCTCGCCGACATCAGCTGCAGGTAGTCGATGATGATCAGCCCGAGCTTGCCGCACTGCTTGGCAAGCCTGCGGGCCCGCGAACGCAGTTCGTGCGAGTTGAGCGCCGGCGTCTCGTCGATGAACATCTGCGCGTCCTGCATCTTCTGGATCGCATTGGTCAGGCGCGGCCAGTCGTCGTCGCCGAGCTGGCCGGTGCGGACCTTGTGCTGGTCGAGACGTCCGACCGAACCCAGCATCCGCATCGCCAGCTGCGCACCGCCCATCTCCATCGAGAAGACCGCGACCGGCAGGCCCTGGTCGATCGCGACGTGCTCGCCGATGTTCAGCGCGAAGGCGGTCTTGCCCATCGAAGGACGACCCGCGACGATGATCAGGTCGCCGGGCTGCAGGCCCGAGGTCTTGCCGTCGAGGTCGGCGAAGCCGGTCGGCACGCCGGTGATGTCGCTGGGGTTGTCGCGGTGGTAGAGCTCGTCAATCCGCTCGACGACCTTGGCCAGCAACGGCTGGATCTCGACGAAGCCTTGCGAGCCCCGCGAGCCCTCTTCCGCGATCGCGAAGATCTTGGACTCGGCCTCGTCGAGGATCTGATCGGTCTCGCGGCCGTTGGGGCTGAAGGCCGACTCGGCGATCTCGTCGCTGACGCTCACGAGACGACGCATGACCGATCGCCCGCGGACGATCTCGGCGTAGCGGCGGATGTTCGCGGCCGACGGCGTGTTCTGCGCCAGCGCATTGAGATAGACCAGGCCACCGACGTCGTCGATCTTGCCCGACGAGGTCAGCGCATCGAAGACGGTGATGACGTCGGCCGGCCGGCTCTGGTCGATCAGCCGCACGATGTGCTGATAGATCAATTGATGGTCGTGCCGATAGAAGTCGTCGCCGCGCAGGTGATCCGAGATCTTGTCGAGGGCGGTGTTGTCGAGTAGCAATCCACCGAGCACGGATTGCTCGGCTTCGATCGAATGCGGCGGGACGCGCAGCGACTCGATCTGGCGATCGGTGGACGCACTTTCGCGGTCGACGCCACGGTCGGCCCGCAGCGGAATCGGGTTGTTCATCGAGTGATTCGAACCTAGTGAGCAGTCTCTTGCTCGAAAGAAACAGCGAAGCGGTGAGTGACAGAAGCAACCGCGCGTCGCGATCGATGTGGGGACCAATCACTATAATTCACGGAACGGCGCACGGAGGTGCGTAACGCTGTGCACAAGCCTGTGGATCTGCGGTGCAGGACGGTGGGAAAAGTCGAGCAGCACCATAAAAAAAACCGGGCGAGCCCGGCTTTCTTCGTGCCACGGTCACGACGATCAGGCGTGTTCGCCGATCACCGCGATCGTGATGTCGCACAGCACGTCGGTGTGCAGCGCGACCGCCACCGGATGCTCGCCCACCGTCTTCAACGGGCCCGTCGGTAGGCGTACTTGCGCCTTCTCGATCTTGAAGCCCTGCTTGCCGAGGGCTTCGGCGATGTCCATGTTCGTGACCGAACCGAACAGGCGACCGTCGACTCCCGACTTGGCGGTGATCTGTACGGTCTGGCCCGACAGTTTCTCGCCCACGGCCTGTGCGGCTGTGAGCTTTTCGGCTGCAGCTTTTTCGAGATCGGCGCGCTTGGAAGCGAACTCGGCGATGTTCGCTTCGGTGGCACGACGTGCCATGCGTTGCGGGATCAGGAAGTTGCGGGCGAAACCGTCCTTGACCTTGACCACGTCACCGAGGCCGCCCAGGTTGTTGACCTTCTCGAGAAGGATGATCTGCATGATGTCGTCCTCTCTTTAGTTGTGAAGGTCGGTGTACGGCAGCAGAGCGAGGAAACGCGCACGCATGATGCAGCTGCTCAGCTGGCGCTGGTAGTGCGCCTTGGTGCCGGTCAGGCGAGCCGGCATGATCTTGCCGTTCTCCTGGATGAAGTCCTTCAGCAGTTCGACATCCTTGTAGTCGATCTGCTCGACCTTGGCCGCGGTAAAGCGGCAGAAACGCTTGCGCTTGAACAGCGGGTTCTGCTGTTGGCGTTTCTTCAGGTCCTTGCCCTTGCCCTTGCCTTTGCCGAAGCGACGTGGTGATGGCATTTCTGATCCTCAGTTTCTAATTCGCGATTGATTCGAATCGGGTGATATGAAAAACGGTCCGTTTGCTCTTGCGGCTGCGGTTCGCGAGGAAACCCGTGAAGCGATAGGTCTCGTCCAGCCTGCCGTTCGCCAGTCTCAGCGCCACGCTCTCGAATGCGATCGCGGGGGCTTCGAGCTCGACCTGTCGCAACTGCCCCGCTTCGCTGATCTCCGACGTGTGATGCAGGACGCAATCGATCAGCGGCATGCCCGAAGGCGTGTAGCGGATCACGTCGCGCTGGATCAGCGTCGCGGTGAGCTCAAAGCAGTTGATGGCGATCGAAAGTGAACGTCAGTCTCGTGAACCGGGGCCTCAGGCCGCCGGAGCTTCCGCGGCGACGGGTGCGGCAGCAGCGGGACGACGCTCTTCACGAGCCCCATCACGCGAACCTTCGCGAGCGCCTTCCTTGGCACCGTCCTTGCCGCCTTCCTTCATCATCGGCGACGGCGCGGTTTCGGCCTTCTTCGTCGTGACGATCAGGTGGCGCATCACGGCATCGTTGAACTTGAAGCCATGCTCAAGCTCTTCGAGCGTGGCGCGGTCGACTTCAATGTTCAGGCAGATGTAGTGCGCCTTGGCGATCTTGTCGATCGGGTAGGCCAGTTGACGGCGACCCCAGTCTTCGACGCGATGGATCTTTCCGGACTTGCCGGTCACCAATCCCTTGTAACGCGTGAGCATCGCAGGAACCTGCTCGCTCTGATCGGGATGAATGATCAATACAATTTCATAGTGGCGCATGAATTCTCCTTGTGGACTTGGATGGCCACCCGCGATGCGTGCGCGGTGTGGCAAGGAATAAAAAGTTGAGCCCGCAAGGATAGCGGGCTTTGAGTTGAGTCGTCAAGCAGTCGCTTGCAAATCAACTGGTTGCAGCAGGAACGTCACGCCGCGAGCCGCTCGACGTTCGCGAACAGCGATCCCTTCGCGCCACGCGAGCGTGTGCTGCGCATCACGCCGCTAAGCACCGCCTTCATCGACGCATGCACGATGTTCGCGTCGATGCCGACCCCGAACATCGGTTCGCCGTTGTCGACCCGCACTTCGAGATAGGCCGCCGCACGTGCCTGGGCGCCGCCGCCCACGGCATGTTCGTGATAGTCCAGCACGTCGACCCGATGACCGGTCACGGCACGCAGCCCCTCGACGAAAGCGTCCAGAGGGCCGTTGCCGTCGCCGCCCACCGTCACGCGGCCTTCCGCATCGACGACGTCCGCCCTCACCGTCACCCGGCCGTTTCCGCTGTCGGCGATGTTGGCGTTCTCGATTCGTGAACTGCCCGACCCGAGGCCGTATTCGTTCTCAAAGATGTCCCAGATGGCCGCAGCCGAAAGCTCCTTGCCGGCGTCGTCCATCACCGCCTGCACGACCCGGCTGAACTCGATCTGCAGCCGACGCGGCAGCTCGAGGTGATAGGCGGTCTCGAGCAGGTAGGAGATGCCGCCCTTGCCCGACTGACTGTTGACGCGGATCACGGCCTCGTAGCTGCGGCCCAGGTCCTTCGGATCGATCGGGAGATAGGGCATGTCCCAGGTCTCGTCGGGCTTCCGCGCGCTGAGCGCCTTCTTGATCGCGTCCTGATGCGATCCCGAGAACGACGTGTAGACCAGGTCGCCGACATACGGATGGCGGGGATGCACCGGCAGCTGATTGCAGTGTTCGACGACCCGGCGGATCTCGTCGATCTGCGAGAAGTCGAGGCCGGGATGCACGCCTTGCGTGTACAGGTTCAAGGCGATGTTGACGACGTCGACGTTGCCGGTGCGTTCTCCGTTGCCGAAGAGGCAGCCCTCGATGCGATCGGCGCCGGCCATCAGCGCGAACTCGCCGGCCGCGGTGCCCGTGCCGCGATCGTTGTGCGGGTGGATCGACAGCACGATGGCTTCGCGACGCTCGAGATGGCGATGCATCCACTCGACCATGTCCGCGAAGATGTTCGGCGTGCTGTGCTCGACCGTCGCCGGCAGGTTGACGATCAGCTTGCGCGTCGGCGTCGCGCCCCACGCCTCGCTGACCGCGTCGACGACGCGCTTGCTGAAGCCCAGTTCGGTGCCCGAGAACATCTCGGGCGAATACTCCAGCGACCACTGCGTGCCCGGTCGCGCATCGGTCATCGCGCGGATCATCTTTGTGTGCGTCGTCGCGAGCTCGACCACGCCGTCCTCGGTGAGTCCGAGTACCACGCGCCGCATCACCGGCGCCGTCGCGTTGTACAGATGCACGATGGCGCGCGGGATGCCTTCGAGCGACTCGATGGTCCGCTCCACGAGCGCCTGGCGCGCGGGCGTCAGCACCTGGATGGTCACGTCGTCGGGGATGTGGTTCTGCTTGATCAGCAGGCGCACGAAGTCGAAGTCCACCTGCGACGCCGATGGGAAGCCGACCTCGATCTCCTTAAAGCCGATCGCGACCAGGGTCTGGAACATCTTCAGCTTCCGCTCGGGATCCATTGGCTCGATCAGGGCCTGGTTTCCGTCGCGTAGGTCGGTGCTCAGCCAGATCGGCGCCTGCGTCAGCATCGCGTCGGGCCAGGTCCGGTCCTTCAGTCCGACCGGCGGGAACGCACGGTACTTGGTGGCGGGGTTCATCAACATGATCTTTCCTTTGGATCGAACGATACGGCAGGGGTGGTGCACAAAACAAAACGGCCCGATGCAGAAGCAGTCGGGCCGTGGTGTTGAAAGCGACAGACGTGAACGCTCAGCGGGCCCGAGTGACCTCATTGGGTAGTCGAAGCGTAGCGGAGCGATTCGTCATGGAACGCAAATGTAGCACGACCCTGGCGCGCGTCAACCGGATGGACCGGGCGCGCATCATGAGAGGGTGGGGCTTCGACGCCGAATGCGGCGCCAGCCCCAGAGCAGATGCCCCGAGAGGCCGTACACGACGAACATCGCGAAGAGCCACTTGGGCGGATCGGCGGAAAACGCGACGAAAGCCATCGTGATCAGGACGACCACGAAGAACGGCACACTCTTTCTGAAGTTGATCGATTTGCCGCTCCAGAACGGCGAGTTGCTGACCATCGACAGGCCAGCATAGACGGTGATGATCCACGACGGCCAGGCCAGGTCGCTGCCCACGTAGCGAAGGTCCTCGAACACCCACACGAATCCAGCGACCAGGGCAGCCGAGGCTGGGCTCGGCAGCCCCTGGAAGAAGCCCTTGTCGACGACTGCGAGGTTGGTGTTGAAACGCGCGAGACGCAGCGCCGCACCCGAGACATAGACGAACGCGGCCAGCCAGCCCCACCGACCGAGACCGCGCAGCGACCATTCGTAGATGACGAGAGCCGGCGCAGCACCGAACGACACCATGTCCGCCAGGCTGTCGTATTCCGCACCGAAATCGCTTTGCGTGTTCGTCAACCGCGCTACGCGGCCGTCGAGACTGTCGAGCACCATCGACACGAAGATCGCAACCGCGGCCGTGTCGAATCGTAGGTTCATCGCCTGCACGATGGCGAAGAAGCCGCTGAACAACGCAGCGGTCGTGAAGGCGCTGGGTAACGCGTACATGGCCTTGTGCGGCTTGCTGGCCATCGCGTCGGCGGCATCCCTCGAAGGGCCGGAATGCAGCGACGACTCCTTGCCGCCGCGCAGCCGGGAACGCCATGGTTTGCCTGCACCATCCTTGACCCGGCGCCTCGCGAAACGAGCCACTACTTGCCTTCCTCGTCGGCTTTCTTGCCTTCCTGATCGACCGCCTTCTGCATCGTCTTGCCGACTTCCTTGGCGCGCTCCATCGCGTCGCGCTGGGTCTTCAGATAGTCGGGCTGCGGCGCTTCGCTGCGCTTGCACGCGGCAAGGCCGAGGACGAGCAACGTCGCAGCGAGAGCGGTCATCAGTCGGGAAGTAGCCAAGGCGATCGAGAATAGCATCGGCTCGCCGCGGCCCGCCCAGGCGTCAGTTGCGGGTCTGGTCGACCAGCTTGTTCGCCTTGATCCACGGCATCATCTCGCGCAGCTTGCCGCCGACCTGCTCGATCGGATGCTCGGCCATCAGGCGACGACGTGACAGCAGCGTCGGTCCACCGGCACGGCTCTCGAGGATGAAGTTCTTCGCGTATTCGCCGGTCTGGATGTCCTTCAGGCACTGGCGCATCGCGTCCTTGGTTTCGGCCGTGACGATCTTCGGGCCGGTCACGTATTCGCCGTACTCGGCGTTGTTCGAGATGCCGTAGTTCATGTTCGCGATGCCGCCTTCGTAGATCAGGTCGACGATCAGCTTCAGTTCGTGCAAGCACTCGAAGTACGCCATCTCGGGTGCATAGCCGGCTTCGACCAGCACTTCGAATCCGGTCTTAATCAGCTCGACGGCGCCGCCGCACAGCACGGTCTGCTCGCCGAACAGGTCGGTCTCGGTCTCTTCGCGGAAGTTGGTCTCGATGACGCCGGCACGACCGCCGCCGATCGCCGCCGCGTACGACAGCGCGATGTCGCGGGCATGGCCCGACGTGTCCTGGTGGACCGCGATCAGCATCGGCACGCCGCCGCCTTGCGTGTAGGTACCGCGGACCGTGTGACCCGGTGCTTTCGGCGCGACCATGACGACGTCGAGGTCGCCACGCGGCGTCACCTGCCCGTAGTGGATGTTGAAGCCATGTGCGAACGCCAGCGTGGCGCCGTTCTCGATATTGGGCTCGATGTCCTCGCGATAGACCTGGCCGATGTGTTCGTCGGGCAACAGCATCATCACGAAGTCGGCGCCCTTCACGGCGTCGGCGACTTCGGCGACGGTGAGGCCGGCCTTGGCGACCTTGTCCCAGCTCGCGCCACCCTTGCGCAGCCCCACGACCACGTTGCCGCCCGAGTCCTTGAGGTTCTGCGCGTGCGCATGACCCTGCGATCCGTACCCGATGATGGCGACCTTCTTGCCCTTGATGAGCGAGAGATCGGCGTCCTTGTCGTAGTAGATGTTCATGTGTGTTTCCCCTTCTTCTTCGAGAGTCGTCGATGGTTTGTCCGGGATCGTCGGAAGTGCTGCGCGCATCCCCCCATCCCAGCCCTCCCCCAGCGGGGGAAGGGGCTTGCGTCGTGCTTAGACCTTCAGGATTCTTTCGCCGCGACCTATGCCGCTTGCCCCGGTCCTCACCGTTTCAAGGATCGCGGCGCGATCGATCGCGTCGATGAACGCGTCGAGTTTCGTGGCCGCGCCGGTGAGTTCGATCGTGTAGCTCTTCTCGGTCACGTCGATGATGCGGCCGCGGAAGATGTCGGCGGTGCGCTTGAGCTCCTCGCGCTCCTTGCCCACCGCCCTCACCTTCATCAGCATCAGCTCGCGCTCGATGTGCTGGCCTTCGGTGAGATCCACGACCTTGACGACCTCGATCAGCCGGTTGAGGTGCTTGGTGATCTGTTCGATCACCTCGTCGGACCCGGCGGTGACCACAGTCATGCGCGACAGCGTGGGGTCTTCGGTCGGCGCGACCGTGAGCGTCTCGATGTTGTAGCCGCGCGCCGAGAACAAGCCGATGACGCGCGACAGCGCACCGGCCTCGTTCTCGAGCAGGACGGAGATGATGTGGCGGTTCACAGGTCCTCCGATCCGAGCAACATCTCGGTCAGGCCCTTGCCGCTCTTCACCATCGGCCAGACGTTCTCGGTCTGGTCCGTGATGATGTCGAGGAACACGAGGCGATCCTTCTTCGCGAAGGCCTCCTTCAACGCGGGCTCGACATCGGCCGGCTTGTCGATGCGCAGACCGATGTGCCCGTAGGCCTCGGCCAGCGCGACGAAGTCGGGCAGCGCGTCCATGTAGCTCTCGCTGTAGCGGCTCGAATAGTCGATCTGCTGCCACTGCCGCACCATGCCGAGGTAGCGGTTGTTGAGGCTGACGATCTTGACCGGCAGGTGGTACTGCTTACAGGTCGACAGCTCCTGGATGCACATCTGGATGCTGCCTTCGCCGGTCACGCACGCGACGTCGGCACCGGGGTTGGCCTTGATGACGCCCATCGCCGCCGGCAGGCCGAAACCCATCGTGCCCAGGCCGCCCGAGTTGATCCAGCGACGCGGCTGGTCGAAACGGTAGTACTGCGCGGCCCACATCTGGTGCTGGCCGACGTCGGACGTCACGAAGGCATCGCCGCCGGTCACGTCCCACAGCTTCTCGATCACGTACTGCGGCTTGATCAGCGTGTCCGAGTTCTCGTACGCCATGCAGTCCTTCTTGCGCCACTCGTTGACCTGCGACCACCACGCCGACATGCGCTTCGTGTCGGCCTTCTCGTCACGCGGCGTCTTGAGCTGCACCGCATCGAGCTGCGACATCAGCTCGAGCAGCACCTCGCGGACATTGCCTACGATCGGCACGTCGACCTTGACGCGCTTGCTGATCGACGACGGATCGATGTCGATGTGGATGATCTTGCGCACGTTCTGCGCGAAGTGCTCCGGGTTGCCGATCACGCGGTCGTCGAAGCGCGCCCCTACGGCCAGCAGCACGTCGCAGTGCTGCATCGCCATGTTGGCTTCGTAGGTGCCGTGCATGCCGGGCATGCCGAGATACTTCGGGTCGCTCGCCTTGAAGCCGCCCAGGCCCATCAGCGTCGTCGTGCACGGCGCGCCGAAGCGCTCGACGATCTGGTTCAACTCGATCGACGCGTTGGCGAGGATCACGCCGCCGCCCGCGTAGATCATCGGACGCTCGGCAGCCATCAGCAGCTGCAACGCCTTTTTGATCTGCCCGAGATGGCCCTTCTCGGCGGGCTTGTACGAGCGCATCTCGACCGGCATCGAATAGTCGAACGTCGTCTTGTGGGTCGTGATGTCCTTGGGGATGTCGACCAGCACCGGACCGGGCCGTCCGCTCTGGGCGATGTAGAAGGCCTTCTTGATGGTCATCGCCAGGTCTTTCACGTCCTTGACGAGGAAGTTGTGCTTGACGCACGGACGCGTGATGCCGACGGTATCGCACTCCTGGAAGGCGTCCTGACCGATCGCGTGACTGGGCACCTGCCCCGAGATCACGACCATCGGGATCGAGTCCATGTATGCGGTGGCGAGGCCGGTCACCGCGTTGGTGACGCCGGGTCCGCTGGTGACCAGCGCGACGCCGACCTTGCGGCTGGAACGCGAGTAGGCATCGGCCGCGTGGAGCGCGGCCTGCTCGTGGCGAACGAGAATGTGCTGGAACTGGTCCTGCTTGAATATTTCGTCGTAGATGTACAACACCGCGCCGCCGGGATAGCCGAAGACATGTTCGACTTTTTCTTCCGCGAGGCAACGCACGACGATCTCTGCGCCGGTGATTTCCATAGTGCTTCCTTTCAAGGTCCACAGGAGATTGATTGGATGTTCTCTGCAGGGCTTGTGGCCCGGGTTCAAACACGTCTAGAGCTTTAACGCTTTCGGCGCGCCGTTCGGCGGCGGCATCTTGCGCGGCCACCGTTCGGCTTAAATCAGTGTTGCGATTCCGAGATATCGGACTCGCGACGGGACGCGGACGATAGCGCGGCGCAGCCGACAGGGTCAAGCGGCGCCCCTCGAGCGGCCATTGCTGTGGCGCATTTGTTACGATTCGCGCTTTTCAACATCGCCGTCGGCCCGCAAACCATCCCGCCGCCGCTCAATGCGACGCGAATCGCCGAACGAGCTGCCTCATGGCCAGCCCCGCAGAACTTTCCCAATTCCTGGAATCCGTCGAACGGCGCGCGTACAAGCAGGCGGCTTACGCCGTCCGCGACGACGCGTCCGCGCTCGACATCGTCCAGGACGCGATGATCAAGCTGGCCGAAGCCTACGGTGACAAGCCGGCCGCCGAATGGCCGATGCTGTTCCAGCGCATCCTCCAGAACGTCATCCACGACTGGTTCCGGCGCCAGAAAGTGCGGTCGACCTGGACGACGTTGTTCTCCGACCTGTCAACCGGAAAGGACAACGAGGAGTTTGATTTCCTGGAGAGTCTCGAAGCCGAGGACGGCTCCCGGCAGGCCGAGAGTGCTGCCGACCAGGTCGAGCGCAGCCAGGTGCTCGCGGCGATCGACCAGGAAATCCAGCGACTGCCCGCTCGTCAACGAGAAGCATTCGTGTTGCGTTACTGGGAAGAGATGGACGTCGCCGAGACGGCGGCGGCGATGGGTTGTTCCGAAGGCAGCGTGAAGACGCATTGTTCCCGGGCGACCCATGCACTCGCTCTGGCTTTGAAGGCGAAGGGAATCAGACTATGAAATGCCTCGATGCGCCGAACGATGCGGCGCGACTCAACAGTGGTGGAAGTGCGGAGCAACGCTTCGCGGCGCGGGTGCGTCTCGCGCTCGACGAATTCGCCGATGCCCTGCCTCCCGGCACGCTGCAGCGCCTGGCGCTGGCGCGCAAGGCTGCCCTGCGCGCGCAGACGCTGCCCCAGTCGCGTCGCGCGCCTGTCCGCGAACTCGCCACCGCGGGGGTCGGCGGTTCGCCCCGTTTCGGCTTTGCGCGGACCGGGTTCGTGTTCTCCGCGATCGTGCTCGTGGGCGTTTGCCTCGCCGGCCTGTACCAGTTCGAGCAGGAGCGTCGCATCCAAGAGCTCGCCGACACCGATACCGCCGTGTTGAAGGACGATCTCCCGATCAGCGCCTACGCCGATCAAGGCTTCAACGCCTTCCTCAAACAAAACCCATGATCACGGGGCGTCAGCGCCTGGCGATGTCCGTCGGCTCGCTGGTGCTCGCGATCGGCGCGGTGATCGCCGCGTCGTCCGGTCTCGCGACCGAAGCGCCACCCGCGCCGACCCGGGCGACTCCGTCCTCTTCTTCGTTCCGGCCCGCGCGGCCTTACTGGATCGAGCTGCCGCTGGCACAGCGTCAGGCGCTCGCGCCGCTGGCGGAGGATTGGGAGCATCTCGATCTGCAGACCAAGAAGAAATGGGTCGAGATCGCCAACCGTTATCCGAAGATGAGCCCCGATGAGCAGGGCCGGTCGCAGCAGCGCATGCGCGAATGGGCGCGCCTCACGCCGGATCAGCGACGCACGGCGCGCGACAGTTTCGAACGTATTCGCGCGATGAATCCGCAGCAGCGGGCCGAGATGTTGCGCAAGTATCAGGAGTTGCCTCCCGAAAGGCGTCAGGCCCTGACGGCCCGGGGGCAGGCGAACAAGGGCATCGTCGTACCGAAGCCGGTGCCGGCTCCGGCCGAACGGCGCGTGCAGATCCGCGAAGGCGCGAAGGTCCGTAATCCGGCCGTCGCCGCGCAGAAGAGCAACAGCGCGATCGTCGAGCCGGCCCGCAAGCCGGTCGAGTCGCCCAAGGCCGCGGACGCGCCTGCTGCGGTCGCGGTACCCGCCACACCGGCCGTCACCACGCCTTAGGTCGCGCCGCGGCATGCCCTCGAATCTTCCTCGCTCGTCTCCCGACGCGAGCGTCCCGGCGACTCCGCCGCTACGTCGTCGGCTGCTGTCGATGACCTACGAGTCGATGCTGATGTTCGCCGTCGTCTTCGTCGCGGGCTACCTCTTCGATGCCCTGACGCAGAGCCGCAGCGGCCTGACGCTGCGGCATCCTCGCCAAGCCTGGCTGTTCGTCGTGCTCGGCGTCTATTTCGTGTGGTTCTGGACCCACGGCGGGCAGACGCTGGCGATGAAGACCTGGCGCATCCGCCTCGCGGGACAGCCCGGTTTCCCGCTGACGGTGGGACAAGCGATCGCGCGCTACCTGCTGCTGTGGATCTTCGTGTTGCCCACGCTGGGCATCCTCTTCGCGTTCGACGTGCAAGGCTGGCCGGCGATGGCGGTCCTTGCCGTCACCCTGCTGCTGCCGCCGTTCTACGCGTTGCTCGATCGGGATGGCCAGTTCCTGCACGACCGCCTCCTCGGTACGCGCCTGGTCTCGGGCTGACGCGGCGCGATGGTCGCGCGACTGCTGAAACTGTTGTGGATCGCCCTGCTCCTGGCGGCGGCCGGCGCTGCCTGGACCTCCATCCATTTCCTCGGGTCCCGCGTCGGACCATGGGCCGCGGGCCTGCTCGCCGTCTTCGTCGTCGCAGCCCTGCATCCGGCCGCGATCGCCGCCCAGTTCATCGGCTCACGCGTGGCCGGCGATGCCGTTCCCGAATCCTTCCAGCTTTCGTGGTGGCAGGCCGTCAAGACCTACGACGCGGAGATCGACGCGTCGATGCGGGGTCTCTGGTTCGCCACGCCCTTCCTCGCCCATCGTGTCGCCGCGAAGCCGTCGCCGGACATCGCGCTGCGAGCCCTCCCGATCCTCTTCATCCACGGTTATCTCTGCAACCGCGCGGTCTGGCTGTCGTTCATCGAGGACGCCGCGGCCCGCGGCTACCTGTGCGAAGCGGTCACGCTGCCAAATCCCTTCGCGCCGATCGAGACGCAACTCCCGACGATCGATCGGGCGATCGACGACCTGCTCGCCACGGCTCGCGCAGCGGGACTCGATGCGTCGCGGGTCGCGATCGTCGCGCACAGCATGGGAGGACTGGTCGCCCGGAGCGCCATCGCGCACCTGGACGCCTCGCGAATCGGGCCGGTGGTCACGCTCGGGACGCCGCACCACGGCACGCTCACCGCGCGCTTCGGATCGATCCCGAGCGTCGTGCAGATGCGGCGCGGCAGCCCCTGGCTGGCTGAACTCGCGACCCACGAGTCGGTCGCGAAGGATCGATCGTTCACGTCGGTCTTCAGCTATCACGACGACATCGTCTATCCGCAGACCACGGGCGCCCTCGAAGGGACACGGCAGGTCGCGATCGGCGGATGTGGCCACGTCGCGCTTCTCTACGACCGGCGTGTGCGGGCCATCGTCTTCGAGAGTCTGGCGCCGAGTCAGGCCGCCAGCGAAGGCCTGGCCGCTTCGTAGCCGCGCGGGATCGACGCGAGCAACCGCTGCGTGTAAGGGTTCTGCGGACTGCGGTAGATCGTGTCGGAGTCCGCGATCTCGACGACCTCGCCCTTGCTCATCACCATCACGTCGTCCGCGATGTAGCGCACCACCGCGAGGTCGTGCGAGATGAACAGGTAAGCCAGTCCGAATTCGTCCTGCAGGTCGAGCAGCAGGTTGAGCACCTGGGCCTGCACCGACACGTCCAGCGCCGAGACCGACTCGTCGCAAATCAGCACCTCGGGCTTCATCGTCAGGCAGCGTGCGATCGCGATGCGCTGGCGCTGGCCGCCGGAGAACTCGTGCGGATACTTGTCGAGGGCCGACTCGGGCATCCCGACCCGCTTCAACAGCGCGGATGCGACGCGGACACGCGCCGCGTCGTCGGCCTCGATACGGTGGATGCGCATCGGCTCGAGCAGGATCTGCGCGACCGTGAAGCGCGGGTTCAGCGACGCGTAGGGATTCTGGAACACGATCTGCAGCCGGCGGCGCATCGAGGTCAGGTCGTCGCGCGACAGGGTCATCAGGTCGCGCCCCTCGAACCACACCTCGCCGCCGCTGGCCTCGTGCAGGCGCATCACCGACAGGCCGACCGTGGTTTTGCCCGAGCCCGACTCGCCGACCAGCCCGAGCGTGCGACCGCGGCGCAGCGAGAACGACACGTCCTTCACGGCCGGCACGTCGACGCTGCCGAACAATCCCTGCTTCATCCGGAAGCTCTTCGACAGGCGCTTGACCTCGAGCACGATCTCGCCGTCAGGACGGGGCAGGCGATCGGGCACGCCGTCGAGCACATGGGCGCCGGCCCCACGACCGAACAGGAAATCGGCCACGACCGGCAGCCGCGCCGGTCGATGCTCGAGCGGCGGCCGACAGGCCAGCAGCGCTTGCGTGTACGGGTCGCGCGCGGCTTCGAAGATCTCGGCGACGGTGCCGCGCTCGCGCACCTCGCCGCTCTGCATCACCACGACCTCGTCGGCGAACTCGCCGACCACGCGCAGATCGTGCGTGATGAACAGCACGCTCATCGCATGCTCGCGCTTGAGGCGGGCGATCAGGTCGAGGATCTGCTTCTGGATCGTCACGTCGAGCGCGGTGGTCGGTTCGTCGGCGATCAGCAGGCGCGGGTTGCAGGCAATCGCGATGGCGATCATCACGCGCTGCTGCTGGCCGCCCGACAGCTCGTGCGGGTAGCGACCGATTGCGCTTGCCGCGTTGGGGATGCCGACCTCGTCCACCAGTTCGATGACGCGCTTCTTCAACGCCTGGCCCCGAAGACCCGCGTGCAGGCTCAGCGTCTCGGCGATCTGGTTGCCAACCGTGAAGACCGGATTCAGCGACGTCATCGGCTCTTGGAAGATCACCGAGATGTCGTTGCCACGCAGGCGCCTGATCGCGGACATCGGCTCGTGCGCGAGGTTGCGACCGTCCAAGCAGATCTCGCCCGAGACCTTCGCGTTGTCGGGCAGCAGTCGCAGGATCGCCATCGCGGTCACGCTCTTGCCGCTGCCCGATTCGCCCACCACGGCAATGGTGCGGTTGGGCGGCACGTCGAAGCTGACTCCCTTGACCGCGTGGAACACCTGGTTCTTGCCGACGTTGAAGTCGACGTGAAGATCGTGGATCGACAGCAGCGTGGACTCGGTCGACGGAGGCTTGCGGGTCGCTGCAGTCATCGGGTGGTCGTCACTTCAGTTTGGGATCGAGCGCATCGCGCAGGCTGTCGGTGAACAGGGCGAACGCCGTGACCAGCACGGCCATGCCGGCTCCGGCGGCCACCAGCTGCCACCACTTGCCGATCACGAGTTCGCTCTGCGCCTCGGACAGCATGGTGCCCCACGAGACCATGTCGATCGGCACGCCGAGTCCGAGGAACGAGAGGATCACCTCGGCCTTGATGAAGGCCACGACATCCAGCGACAAACGCACGAGGATGACGTGGCTGATATTGGGCAGGATGTGCACGAACATCCGCGAGAAATTCGAAGCGCCGATCGCGTCCGCCGCGCGGACGTACTCACGGGCCCGGTGCTTGATGTACTCGGCGCGTACCAACCGGTATGCGCTGGTCCAGCCTGTCAAGGCGAGCACCACGATGATCGTGAGCACACCGGCATGCGCCAGGACCGGGTTCGCGCGAAACACCGCTGCGAACGCGAGGATCAGCAGGATGTAGGGGATCGACGTGAAGATGCTGTAGAACCACTCGAGCACGTCGTCGAGCCAGCCGCGAAAGTAACCGGCGACCGCACCGAGAACGGTCCCGATCAGTACCGCGACGAAGGCGGCGGCGAGACCAACGAAGATCGAGACCTGCGCACCCTTGATCGCCTTCTTGAGGACATCCCTGCCCCACTTGTCCGCGCCGAACGGCAGCGTCTCGCTGCGCGCTGCGACCTGCGTCGCGGTGGTCGACGTGCGGTCGGCCCATTCTTTGTAGCGCGGCGCCAGCGGATCGACGTCCGAGATGTCGAGCGTCGGTCGCGTCACGTCGGCGTCGACTGCACCGCCCGAGGCTTCGAGGTTCTCCACTTTGCCGAGGAAGGTCGGGCTGGCGTACGACACGCCGGTCTCGGTCTGCCAGTCCGCCGCGATCCAGCCGAACCACGAGGCCGCCATCACCAGCAGGTAGAGGAGGACCACGACCATCATGACCAGGCCGAGCCGGTCACGCATCAGCCGCTTGCCCGCGGCCTTCCAGACGCCGGTCGAGGGCGCATCGCGATGGCCGACCGCTTCGGGGGACATCGCGTCCGGCAGGGGAATGTCGGGCGAGGCAGGCACACCGGCGAAGTCGTGGAGTTGCGTCATGGCCCGGTTACTTGAACGTCACGCGCGGGTCGACGACCTTGTACATCACGTCGGCCAGCAGGTTGATCAGCATCGTCAGCATCGCCAGATAGACGGTCGCCGCCTTGATCACCGGGAAGTCGCTGCGATTGACGGCCACGATGATCTCGCGACCGAGGCCGGGGATCGAGAAGAACACCTCGAGCAGGAACGATCCGACGAACACCGTCGGCACCTGGATGGCGATGTTGGTGAGGATCGGGATCATCGCGTTGCGCAGCACGTGCTTGAGCATGACGACGCGCTCGGACACCCCCTTCGCCCGCGCGGTCCGCACGTAGTCATGACCGATCTCGTCGAGCAGGAACGATCGGTAGAGTCGCAGCTGCGGCGCCAGGCTGACGAAAACGGCCAGCAGCACCGGCAGCGGCGCGTAGAGCACGAGATTGGTCCACGTGCTCGCGCTCCAGCCCTGCACCGGAAACCAGCCGAGTCGGAAGGCGAAAAGCCACTGGAACACGATGATGTAGACCAGGAAGCTGATGGATACCGCCACCGTGCACACGATCATGATGATGCGATCGGTCAGCGAGCCGCGGACCGCGGCAACCGCGAGCGCGAGCAGCACGCCGAGCACGGTCTCGAGGATCAGCACCGGCACCATGATCGTCAGCGTCGCCGGCAAGCGCGTCTGGAAGATATGCGCGACCGACTCGTTGGTAGCCCAGCTGTTGCCGAAGTCGAAGGTCGCGACCTGCGTGACGAAGATCCACAATTGCTGCCAGATCGGCAGGTCTAGCCCCAGCTCCTTGCGGATCGACGCGATCTGTTCCGGATTCGAGATCAGCCCCGCAAGCTGCTCCGCCGGATCGCCGCCGACCGCGCTGAACAGGAAGAACACGAGAAGGACCACGCCGATCAGCGTCGGGATGATCTGCCAGACGCGGCGGATGAGATAGGCGAACACGAAGCGGGGATCGGGGGTGAGGCGCGGGATCGTCGGGGACGCGACCAGGGGGTCGCAGGGCGCCGAAGATTATGCATGTCGAATTGCTGCCCATGCGGCCTGTCGCATCGCGCCACCGCTTTTTCGCCGGAGGACGTCTGCTGCTCGCTACAATCCGCGACTTCCCCGCCACGCAATCGCCCGCGATCCATGCATCGACTCCTGTCCTCCCTGCTGGCGTGCCTGGCCCTCGTCGCCGGTGTTCCGGCGGCCCGTGCCGCGGACGTGCCCGGCAGCACGCCCGGCGTGCTGCGCTACGCGTTCCAGATCGCGGAGACCGGCTTCGATCCGATCCAGATCTCCGACCTGTATTCGTCGTATCTCGTCTCGAACATCTTCGACACGCTGCTGACCTACGACTATTTGGCGCGGCCTGTGAAGCTGATGCCGAGCACGGCCGACGGCATGCCCGAAGTCTCCGAGGACGGCCTGACCTGGACCGTGCGCGTCAAGAAGGGTACCTATTTCACCGACGATCCCGCCTTCAAGGGCAAGCGTCGCGAGCTGGTCGCGCAGGACTACGTCTACAGCCTCAAGCGGGCCTACGACCCCCGCTGGAAGTCACCCAACCTGTACCTGATCGAGCCCTACATCGTCGGCATGCAGGCCGTCCGCGAGAAGGCCCTCAAGTCGGGCAAGTTCGACTACGACACTGAGGTCGACGGGCTCGAGGCGCTCGATCGCTACACGCTGCAGATCAAGCTGCAGAAGGTGAACTACAACTTCATGTACCTGCTCGCGACCTGCAACGTGTCGTGTGCGCTGGCGCGCGAAGTGATCGAGGCGGCTCCCGACAAGGTCATGGAGCATCCGGTCGGGACGGGCCCGTACAAGCTCGACGAATGGCGGCGGTCCTCGAAGATGACGTTCGCGGCCAACCCCGACTATCGCAACGTGGTCTACGAGGCGACGCCGCCGGACGACGACCCGGTCGCGCAGGAGATCTACCAGCGCTTCAAGGGCCGCAAGCTGCCGCTCACGCCGCACGTCGAGGTCAGCATCATCAACGAGGAGCAGCCGCGCTGGCTCGCCTTCCTCAACAGCGAACAGGACATGCTCGAGCGCCTGGCGGCCGAGTTCGCCAACGTGGCCATTCCCAACAACAAGCTCGCCCCCAATCTCGCCAAGCGGGGCATCACGATGGATCGCAATCCCGGCGTCGAGGTCACGTTCACCTACTTCGCGATGGAGAACCCGATCATCGGCGGCTACACGCCCGAGAAGGTGGCGCTGCGCCGCGCGATCAGCCTCGGCTACAGCAACGAGGAAGAGATCCGCATCGTGCGGCGCAACCAGGCGATCCTCGCGCAGACGCCGATCGGGCCTGGCGCCGCGGGCTACGACGCGAAGCTGCGGACCAGCGCGTCCGAGTTCGATCCGGCCAAGGCACGCGCCCTGCTCGACACTTATGGCTACGTCGATCGTGACGGCGACGGCTACCGCGAACTGCCCGATGGCTCCCAGTTCACCTTCGATCGCGCATCGACGCCGACCCAGCTCGACAAGCAGTTCGACGAGCTGTGGAAGAAGAACATGGATGCGATCGGCATCCGCTTCGTGGCGCACAAGGCGCAATGGCCCGAGTTGCTGAAGCAGTCGAAGGCCGGCCAGTTGATGGCCTGGGGACTGGGATGGTCGGTCTCGGCGCCGGATGCCGAATCTTTCGAGGAGATCCTCTACGGACCCAATGGCGGCCAGTCGAACCACTCGCGCTTCAACCTTCCCGAATGGAACCGGCTCTTTGAAGAGACCAAGAAGCTGCGCGATGGCCCGGAGCGCGACGCGCTCTATCTCAAGATGAACAAGCTGTTCATCGCCTACGCGCCGTGGAAGCTCGGCGTGCATCGCATCTACACCGATCTGATGCAACCCTGGGTGTACGGCTATCACCGGCATCCGGTCATGCGCGGCTGGTGGTCGTATGTCTATGTCGATGGCGCGGAGCAGCAGAAGGCCATCGCCCGTTGAGAGGCGCAAGTGAGCCTATCGATCACCGCTTCTACCCGCCTCGGCAGATGGAAACATCCGCTCACATCTCGTGACGAAGCGTGATGGTGTTGGGCGTCGATAACTCGGACATTGCCCTACACGTGATCGCACGCATCGCCGATGCGCGTCGTGGAACGCGCTGGGAGAATCGCGACACGTAAGCAGCGTCCCTTTTCAGTCGAAGAAAGCAACACACATGAACCATGTATTTCGCAAGGCCTCCGGCCTGATCCTGTTCGCCGGCGCGGTCACCGGCGCGCACGCGCAGATCAGCTCCCTGCCCTACAACCCTTCGGTCTACGTCATGCCGGAAGTCGGCTACACGAACCCCGACAACCGCTTCGGCACCCGTGCCACGGGCCCGGAAGCCGGCCTGCGGTTCGGCAAGGCGATCAACCAGTACTTCGACGTGCGTGTGGGCGGCAGCTATGCCCGCTCGGACGACTCCCGCGTGCGCTATCAGCAGTCGACGCTCGGCGTCGACGGCCTGCTGTTCCTGTCGCGCGACAAGCTTCGCCCATTCGTGTCGCTGGGTATCGGCGCCGAGAACGACCGTCGCAATCTTCCCAATCTCCAGAACTCGCGGACTTCGCCGTATGCGGCAGCCGGCGTGGGCCTGCAGTACGCCTTCGCCGACCAGTGGGCTGGCGAAGTGGAATACAAAAAGGTGGTCGGCTTCCAGCGCAGCAACGTCTACGGCTTCAAGCGCAACGAGAATAACTACGTCAACGTCGGCCTGACCTACTACTTCGACAAGACGCCGACACCGGCACCGCGTGTCGAGGCTTCGCTGCCGCCGCCTCCCCTCGCTCAAGTTACGCCGCCGCCCCCGCCACCGCCGGCTCCGGCTCCGCGTTTCGAGAAGATCACGATGTCGGCCAGCAAGATGTTCGGCTTCGATAGTGCCGTCATTCGCCAGCCGGCTCCGAAGCTGGACGAGATCGCCGACGTTTTGAAGGCCAACCCGGCCGTCGCCAACGTCAAGATCACCGGCTACACGGACCGTATCGGCAAGCCGGCTTACAACGTCAAGCTGTCGCAGCGTCGTGCCGACGCCGTCAAGGCGTATCTGGTGAGCAAGGGCATCGATGGATCGCGCATGATCGCCGAAGGCAAGGGCCAGGCCGATCCGGTCGTCCAGTGCACGGAGAAGAATCAGAAGGCGCTGATCATGTGTCTCGAGCCAAACCGTCGCGTCGAAGTCGAAGACGTCACGGTCGAGAAGCGCGTGCGCTGAGCAAGTCGACGTTGATGGAAGGCCAGCCTCGTGCTGGCCTTTTTTTTCGTCCTCGGCCTAACTAGGTCACGCGATTGGGCGGCTCGTGTCCCGCGAGCGTCTCGATCAGGTTGTCGATCGCCAGCATGCCCATGGCCATTCGTGTGTCGCGCGAGGCGCTGCCGAGATGCGGCGTCAATGCCACATGCGCCAGCTTCAGCAGGCGGGGATTGATCGTCGGCTCGCCTTCGTACACATCGAGTCCGGCGGCGGCGAGGCGCCCGCCTTCCAGGGCATCGGCCAGCGCCTCCTCGTCGATCAGGCCGCCACGGGCGATGTTGGTCAGGGTCGCGGTCGGCTTCATGCGTGCCAGCTCCGCCACGCTCACGGTGTGGTGGTTGTCGCGCGTGTAGGGCAGCACCAGGATCAGATGGTCGGCCTGCGTGAACAGCTCTTCGCGCGCGACGTAGCGCGCATGGCATTCCTCTTCGATGGCCTCGGGGAGTCGCGAGCGATTGTTGTAGATCACCTTCATCGAGAAGCCCGACGCGCGACGCGCCAATGCCTGACCGATACGCCCCATCCCGAGGATCCCGAGCGTGGCGTGATGCACGTCGACGCCGAGGAACTGGTCGAGGCTCCAGCGCTTCCAGTGCCCGGCCCGCAGCCAGTGCTCGGACTCGGTGACGCGCCGCGCGGCCGCCATCATCAGCGCCCAGCCGAAGTCGGCCGTGGTCTCGGTCAGCACGTCCGGCGTATTGGTGACCACGATCCCGCGCGCATGACAGGCGGCGAGATCGATGTGATTGGTGCCGACCGAGATCGTCGAGACGCCGCGCAACTTCGTTGCGTCGGCAAGCACGGACGTGTCGACGCGGTCCCCGCTCGCACACAGCAATCCGTCCACGCCTTCGAGACGCGACGCCAGATCTTCAGCGGCGATGGGCACGTCGGACTGGTTCGCTTCGGCATCGAAATGCGTCGCGATGCGTTCGAGGTGTTCGGGAAAGACGGCGCGCGTGACGAGGATGCGCGGTCGGGACGACGAAGCATTCATGAGGATGGCTCACCGGAAGAACAGGAAGGTCAGCACGACAAACAGCGGGACCAGGATCGGCACCGACCACAGCATGTAGCCGAAGAAGGACGGCATACGGATGCCGCGATCCTCGGCGATCGAACGCACCATGAAGTTGGGCGCGTTGCCGATATAGCTGAGCGCCCCCATGAACACCGCGCCGCCCGAGATCGCCTCGAGGGTGTGCCGATGCGCCATCAGGTAGGTCGCGTCGGCGCCCGCGAGGTTGAAGAACACGAGATAGGTGGGCGCATTGTCGAGGAAGGCCGAGAGCACGCCGGTGAGCCAGAAGTACATCGGGTTGTTCGGCTCTCCGGCCGCGTTCGTGACCAGCCTCGTCAACGACGACAACGCACCCGCATCGCCGGCCTTGAGGATGGCGATCGCCGGAATGATCGTGACGAAGATGGCCGCGAAAAGCTTCGCGACCTCCTGCATCGGCGCCCAGTTGAAGCCGTTGACGTCATGGACCTCCCGCGGAGTGATCCACAGCGACAGCAACGCGATGGCCACCAGCAGCACGTCGCGCGCGAGGTTCTGCAGTTCGAGCGGTGTCCCGAGCAACTCGAACGAGATGCCCGGCCGCCAGAAGCCGCTCATCAGCACGCACGCGACGACCGCAACCAGCAGCAGCACGTTGACCTTGCCGCGGATGCGGATACGCGTGTCGGGGGACGAGTCCATGACGGCCGGCCGCACCTCGCCCGCCTTGCGGTACAGATAGCTGTCGAGCACGAAGAAGATCGCGAGCAGCGCGCCGCACAGCGTGAGCGTCGGCGCCAGCATCGCGGTCGTGGTCCAGAAGAACGACACGCCGTTGAGGAAGCCGAGGAACAGGGGCGGATCACCGAGCGGCGTCAGCGCGCCCCCCGCGTTGGCGACCAGGAAGATGAAGAACATCAGCACGTGCACGTTGTGCTTGCGGTGGTCGTTGGCACGGATCAGCGGCCGCACCAGCACCATCGCGGCGCCGGTGGTGCCCATCAGGTTGGCCAGCACGGCACCGAGGGCGAGCAACGCCACGTTGGTGACGGGCGATCTGTGCAGGTTGCCGAACACGCCGATGCCACCCGATACCGTGTAGAGGGCGAACAGCAGGATAACGAACGGCAGGTACTCGAGCAGCGCCGCATGTGCGACCTGATGGCTCGCCTCGACGCCACCGAACACGACGGCGAACGGCACCACGAATGCCGCAGCCCAGCCGACGGCGATCTTGCCGAAGTGGTGGTGCCACAACGCTGGTGCGACCAGCGGCAGGAGCGCGATCGACGCCAGCATGCCCGCAAAGGGCAGCATCCACGCGATGCTCAGCGACTCTCCGCCGAACCCTGCCGCATGGGCGGACGGGGACCCGCAGACGACAGCGATGACGAACGCGAGGCGGTACAGCCTCCGTGTCGAATGCAACGTGACCCCGGAATTCCTGCGTGGCATGTGCGTCCCGACTTTGAGAAGAGACACATGGTAGCCGCTAGGTGAGACCGATCTCGTAGCACGATCGCCTGCATCGGCTCAATTGATCCAGAGGCCCGGGATCGACCACGCGATGAAAGTCAGGTCGGCCTGCGTGGCGGCGCCGGTCTTGACGAAGACATTGCGCAACTGCGCACGCACCGTCGCGAGCGACACCCCGCGTCGCGTGGCGTGCTGATGCAGGCGCTCGCCGCCGGCGACGGACGCCATCAGCGAGGACTCGGCGGCCGTCAGGCCGAACAGCTGCGCGAGCATCGGCGCCTCGGGTGCGCGTTGCCGTGCGCTGCCGATGCACAGCAACGCGAGGCCTTCGTCGGTCCGTCGCTGCAGGCCCGCGATGCGCTCCATCGACAGCACGCGCATCGGCTTCGTGATGCCGCTGCCGTTGGTGGCGGTCAGCAGCACGGCGCCATCGATGAACGGCGATCTGCAGGCGTTGCCGAGCGCCACCGCGAGTTTGCGTCGCGCGTCCGGTGCGATGGCGACCACCACGTCTCCCCGCATCGCGAGTCCGAGATGCCCGTCGAGCGCTTCCTTGCCGGCCTCGTTAAGGTATGCGACTCGACCGTCGCGCCCGACCAGCACCGCACCCATGCGCATCGTGCCGAGCACTTGCAGCAGCGGGTCGCTCGACAGCGTCGGCATCGCCCGGATGGCCGACTCCATTCGCAGCGACGACATCAGCTGTTCCTCGGTCCGCAGGGCTGGAACCGTGCCGTTGTCGTAAGCCATCGAGCCCGTTGCCATCGTCGTTCTCCATCGTCCGGTTGGATGCGCAGACCCCTCGCGCCGTGGACATAAGGTAACGAACCGGACCCCGTCCGCCGATGGGGACGGAGTAGTAAGACGAATGGTGAAAAGGTCAGCCGTTCTGTCGGTGGCTTGTCCCGTGTTCAGGCGACCGGCACGGGGATCCCGAAGACCTGCCGCAGATAGGCGAGATAGGCCTCGTCGTCGCACATGTTCTTCGCTGGCGTATCCGACAGCTTGGCCACCGGCTGGCCGTTGCAGCGAACCATCTTGATGACGATCTGCAACGGCGTGTAGCCCAGGTCGTTGGTGAGATTGGTGCCGACCCCGAACGCCAGCCGCGCGCGGTCCGCGAAGCGTAGATACAGCTCGATCACGCGCGGGATCGTCAGGCTGTCGGAGAAGATGAGTGTCTTGGTCTTCGGATCGATACGGTATTTCTCGTAGTGCGCGATCATCCGCTCGCCCCACGCCACCGGGTCGCCCGAGTCGTGGCGCACGCCGTCGAAGAGCTTGCAGAAGTACATGTCGTAGTCGCGCAGAAAGGCGTCGAAGCCGTAGACGTCCGACAGCGCGATGCCGAGGTCGCCGCGGTATTCGCGGGCCCAGCGTTCGAACGCGAAGGTCTGCGAGTCGCGCAGCCGCGGACCGAGCGACTGGCAGGCCTGCAGGTACTCGTGCGCCATCGTGCCGAGCGGGATCAGGTTCTGGGTCATCGCGAACCACGTGTTGCTGGTGCCCGCGAACTGCGTGCCCAGGCGGTTCTTCAGCGTGCTCAGGACCACTTCCTGCCAACCGCGCGAAAAGCGGCGGCGCGTCCCGTAGTCGGCGATCTTGCAGTCGAACAGGCGCTCGTCGTCGCGGATCAACGCGATCTTCTCGTGCAGGCGCTTGCGGCCTTCGCCCAGGTCGGGGAAGGGCTGCGTGCGGCGAAAATACACCTCGTTGACGATCGCGAGCAGCGGGATCTCGAACAGGATCGTGTGCAGCCAGGGACCTTCGACGACGATCTCGATCTCGCCGTTGTCCTTCGCAGACGGCGTGACGCGTACCCACTTGCGGTTCATCTGGAACAGGTCGAGGAAGTCGACGAAGTCGCTCTTGATGAAGCGCAGGCCGCGCAGCCAGCGCAACTCGTCCTCGCGGAAGCGCAGCGTGCACAGTTGCGCGATCTCCTCCTCGATCTCGGGGATGCACGACACCAGGTCGACGCCCGGCGTGCGGCACTTGAAGCGGTACTCGACCTGCGCGCTCGGGAACTGATGCAGCACGACCTGCATCATCGTGAACTTGTAGAGGTCGGTATCGAGCAGCGAATTGATGATCATCGGGAAGAGGACATGTGGAAGCCGGCTCGCAACAGCTGATCCATCATCGCGAGGTCGTCGGCCGTGGTGACCTTGAAGTTGCGCGGTGAGCCAGGCACGAGCAGCGTGCGATGTCCCGCGGCCTCGAGCGCGCTTGACTCGTCGGTCATGGCGATGCCGCGGGCGTGCGCGTCGGCGATCGCCTCGCGGAGCATGCGATGGCGAAACATTTGTGGCGTCTGCGCGCGCCAGAGCCCGAGTCGGTCGACGGTCTCCGACGTGCTCGCATGGAACTCGGGAGAGCCGGCCGTCGCGCGCTTGACCGTGTCGTCGAGCGGGACGGCCAGCAGGCCACCGACGTCATCGGAACGCACGCGATCGATCAGCGACGTGATCAGCGCCGGCGTGATGCCGCAACGTGCCGCGTCGTGCACGAGGATCCAGTCGTCGGCGTCCACCACGTCGCGCATCGCGGCCAGGCCGTTCGCGACGGTCGCGTCGCGAGTCGCGCCACCGACCCGGAAGACCGTCACGCGCGTCATCAGCGCTGCGTCGAGCTCCAGGTCGTCGAACCAGCCGTCGGCTTCGGAGATGACGACGACGATGCGTTCGATAACATCGACGGCGGCGAAGGCCGCGAGCGTGTGCGCGATCATCGGCTGGCCCGCGACCGGCAGGTATTGCTTGGGGATCGCGGTGCCGGTCCGCGCTCCGATACCGGCCGCGGGGATCAACGCGATGCAGCGATCGGTCACGCGCTCAGGATCACGGGTTCGGGGGCTCGACGTCGCTGACGCGTCGCGTGAAACGCCGCTTGGGCTTCCGCGTGCGCGCGAGGATCTTGGGGTAGGCCTTGCGCATGTAGTAGCCCATTGACCAGACGGTCAACAACGCGGCGACCCAGACCAGGCGCGTGCCGACGTAGTGCGAGTCGAAGAACAGGAACCAGTCGTCGTACAGCAGCATGGGGATGGCGACCATCTGCGCGATGGTCTTGATCTTGCCGAGCCAGTGGACCGCCACGCTGTTGCCCGCACCGAGTTGCGCCATCCACTCGCGCAGCGCGGAGATCGCGATCTCGCGGCCGACGATGATGAGGGCGATCAGCGCGTTGATGCGGCTGAGCTGCAGCAGGATCATCAGGGCGGCCGTGACCATCAGCTTGTCGGCCACCGGGTCGAGGAAGGCGCCGAAGCTCGAGGTCTGGTTCCAGCGGCGCGCGAGCCAGCCGTCGAGCCAGTCGGTCAGTGCGGCGACTACGAACACCACCGTGGCCGTGGCGTTCTTTTCGGCACCGCTGATCCAGGCGTCGGGGAGGAAGAAAACCCCGACGACCAGAGGAATCAGGACGATGCGCAGCCAAGTGAGAAGGATCGGCAGATTGATCGGCATGGGCGAGGGCCGCTGACGGGTCGATGCGATTCGGCACTCCGAGACGCGCTCGTCCAGCGATGCCGGATTATAGGCGAGCGTTTCCTGCAGTCGTGGTGTGCCTGGAACTCCCTCCACGGGGCTGAAACCGCGTCGCCCCCTGCGGTAGAATTCGGGTCTTATTCGCTGTCCCCGGAGTTCCCGCATGACGCACGTCGTCACCGAATCCTGCATCAAGTGCCGCTTCACCGATTGCGTCGACGTGTGTCCCGTCGACTGCTTCCGTGAAGGTCCCAATTTCCTGTCTATCGATCCGGACGAGTGCATCGATTGCGCGGTCTGCATCCCCGAGTGCCCGGTCAACGCGATCTTTGCCGAGGAAGACGTCCCCGACGACCAGAAGGCGTTCACCGCGCTCAACGTGGAACTGTCGAAAGGCTGGCCCAGCATCACGCGGATGAAGCCGCACTTCCCCGATGCCGACCAGTGGAAGGACGTGAAGGACAAGCTCCAGTACCTAGAGAGGTGATCGGTCGAAGATCGGGATCGGCATGAGCGAGCACTCAGCCGACTGCGAATTAACCTGGCGCCACGACTGGGCGCCCCATCTCTTCTCGTTTCGTACGGTCCGTCCTGCGGGACTGGTGTTCGCGCCGGGGCAATTCGTCCGGCTCGGCCTCGCGGGTGCGGACGGCACGATGGTCTGGCGCGCCTACTCGATCGTGTCGCCGCCCGCTGCGGATCACCTTGAGTTTTACTCGATCGTCGTGCCCAACGGGCCCTTCACGCAGCCGCTCGCCGGCCTCGCGGTCGGTGATGTCGTCCGCATCGATCCGACCGTCTACGGCTTCCTGCGCACCGACCGCTTCGAAGGGGGTTGCGACCTGTGGTTGCTCGCCACCGGCACCGGAATCGCGCCTTTCATGTCGATGCTGGCGGACGATGCGGTCTGGCGGCGCTTTGAGCGGATCGTGGTGATCCACAGCGTGCGGCGTGCGAGCGAACTCGTCTATCGCGACGACCTGAGCGCATGGGCGCGAGCGGCGCCCTGCGGCGCCCGTCCTCTCGTCTACCTGCCAACGCTGACGGCCGAGCCTGGCCCTCTCACCGGCCGCATCACCAACCTGCTGGCGGATGGTGGCCTCGAACGCGCGGTAGGCCTGGCGCTGTCGAGCGACGACTCGCGACTCATGATGTGTGGCAATCCGTCGATGATCAAAGAGACGCGTGCTCTGCTCGGCGCGCGCGGCATGACGCCCGTCCGACGCGAGACACCGGGCCACTACATCAGCGAGAACTTCTGGTAGGGCGAACGCCGGCCTGCGCACCAGCCATCCGCCGACTTGCAGCGCGAAGTCGCGGCCACGATAATCGTAAACCTAGATTCGCCCGCCCGGGCCGACAGACCAGGAATCCGATGCTCTACCAACTCCACGAGATGCAGCGCGCCGTTCTCAATCCGATGTCGGCCTTCGCGGCCGCCGGCGCGAAGATGTTCACCAACCCGAACAGCCCGCTCTCCTACATGCCGTTCGCGAGCCGCATGGCTGCGGGCTACGAACTGTTCTTCCGCATCAACAAGGACTACGAGAAGCCCGAGTTCGGCCTGCACTCGACGGTCATCGACGGCGTCGACGTCCCGCTGCTCGAGAAGGTCGAGATGGAGAAGCCCTTCTGCCGGCTGCTGCACTTTGAGCGCTTCTTCACGAAGGAACTGGCGAAGCGATCGGCCGACCCCAAGGTGTTGCTGGTCGCGCCGCTATCGGGCCACCATTCGACGCTGCTGCGCGACACCGCGCGCCAGCTGGTCATCTCTCACGACGTCTACCTCACCGACTGGACCGACGGCCGGATGGTGCCCGCTTCGGAAGGTCCCTTCCATCTCGACGACTACATCGAATACGTGCAGGCCTTCATCCGGCACCTCGGCCCCGACGTCCACGTGATCTCGGTATGCCAGCCCACGGTGCCGGTCCTCGCCGCGATCTCGTTGATGGCTGCGGCCAAGGATCCGAAGCTGCCGCGCACGATGACCATGATGGGCGGCCCAATCGACACGGCGAAGAGCCCGACCGCGGTCAACGATCTGGCCACGACGAAGCCCTACGCCTGGTTCGAGAACAACGTGATCTACAAGGTGCCTGCGAATTTCCCGGGCCACATGCGCCGTGTCTATCCGGGCTTCCTGCAGCACGCAGGTTTCGTGGCGATGAACCCCGACCGGCATATGAATTCGCACTACGACTTCTACCTGCAACTGATCCGCGGCGACGATGCGGATGCCGAGTTCCATCGCAAGTTCTACGACGAGTACAACGCGGTCCTTGACATGCCGGCCGAGTACTACCTCGACACCATCAAGACCGTGTTCCAGGACCGCGCACTAGCGACCGGCACCTGGGTCGTCCGCGGCGACAAGGTCATGCCGGAGACGATCAAGTCGGTGGCGTTGTTCACCATCGAAGGCGAGCTCGACGACATCTCGGGCAGTGGCCAGACCGAGGCCGCGCACGACCTGTGCTCGGGTATTCCGAAGGCGATGAAGCAGCACTTCACGGCGCCGGAATGCGGCCACTACGGGATCTTCGCCGGCTCGCGTTGGCGCACGGTGATCTACCCGAAGATCCACGACTTCATCCGCAAGCACGCCTAGCTTGCACGCGACGCTGACCGATCGGATCGACGCGGTCCTACCGCAGACGCAATGCCGGCAGTGCACCTACGACGGTTGTCGCCCCTATGCGGCCGCGATCGCCGCGGGCATGGCCGAAATCGATCAATGCCCGCCTGGCGGTGACGCCGGCATCGCCAAGCTGGTGGTCGTCACGGGTCGGTCGCCTCGGCCCCTCAACCCGGCGCACGGCATCACGAAGCCGCTTGCGCTAGCGGTCATCGACGAATCGATCTGCATCGGCTGCACGTTGTGCATCCAGGCTTGCCCCGTCGATGCGATCGCGGGTGCCCCGAAGCGCATGCACGACGTGATCGTCGAGCTTTGCACCGGCTGCGAGTTGTGCCTGGCGCCCTGTCCGGTCGACTGCATCGCGATGGTTCCGGCCGACTTCACCTGGGACGACGCGCATGCCGATGCCGCGCGCGAGCACCACGAGGCTCGCGCGGCGCGACTCGCGAGGTTGGCCGCGGAACGCGTATCGAAGATCGCATCGCCGAGTCGACCATCGGCTCCGTACGCGGCCTCGCGCAAGCGCGCCATCCTCGCTTCCGCGATTGAAAGGGCGCGCACGCGTTCAAGCCGATGAAGCCCGCCGATCGCCAGGCGTTCTTCGCACGACTGCAGCAGGCCAACCCCGCGCCGACGTCGGAGCTTTCGTATTCGAGTCCCTACGAGTTGCTGGTCGCCGTGATCCTGTCGGCCCAGGCTACTGACCTCTCGGTCAACAAGGCGATGGCGAGGCTGTTCCCCGTCGCCAATACCCCGCAGGCCATCGTCGCGATGGGCGCCGACGGCATCGAGCCCTACATTAAGACCATCGGCCTGTTCCGCACGAAGGCGCGCAACGTGGTGGCAATGAGCCGGCAACTGCTCGATCTCCACGACGGCCGAGTGCCGGCCGATCGCGCGTCGCTCGAGGCGCTTCCCGGCGTCGGTCGCAAGACCGCCAACGTGATCCTCAACGTAGTGTTTGGCGCGCATACGCTGGCGGTCGACACGCACGTCTTTCGCGTCTCCAATCGGACCAAGCTGGCGCCGGGCAAGACCGTCGGCA
Organism: Betaproteobacteria bacterium; assembly: GCA_025356395.1. Lineage (GTDB taxonomy): Bacteria > Pseudomonadota > Gammaproteobacteria > Burkholderiales > Burkholderiaceae_D > CAHJXF01. Next base: position 33,772 of record JANXTA010000103.1, on the reverse strand, counting down.
TCGTCGAGGCGAAGCTGATGAAGGCCGTGCCTGCGGACTTCCTCTTCGGCGCCCATCACTGGCTGATCCTGCACGGGCGCCATGTCTGCAAGGCCCGTACGCCGGAGTGCTGGCACTGCACGGTGGCGGACCTCTGCCCCTACAAGCCCAAGACGCCGGCGCCGGCCGGCTTAGAGTAGGCGCGACGAGGGCCCGCGTGCCTGCATCTCCGTTTCGAAGCGACGCTGCCTGACCGTGGCGACGACGGCAATCAGCGCGCAGGCACCGGCTCCGACCAGATTGAAGCCGCACATCAGCCAGTCGTCGGCCATCACGAGGGCATACATCGCGTTGCTGCAGCTCGCCGCGGCCAACACGATTCAGGAACCGACCGAGATCGCGCCCGCACCACAGGGCAGTCGCAGTACGGCGATCAGTTCCGGGACGTGGGTCGCGATCCGGAAGGCGGTGAAGCTGGCATTCGCGATCGTCACGCATGCATGCAGAAGGTTTTGGTCCATCGGCATTTCCAGGGCGGTGAGTGGCCGAGTCGCGCGCTAGCAGGTGGACGGGGAATCGGGGCGGAACCGCGGGCAGTCCGTGACCTGGCGCTGGCGGGTGCGATCGCCGTTCCACACGACCCAGCCTTCGGGTTGCGCCTGCTGCGCGGTGAGCGCGCCCGCCTCGCCGTGGCGGCCGAACAGGTTGCCGGCCATTGTCAGGATGGCTGCCTTCGAGCGTCCGAGGCTGGTCTGAATGGACGACGGGGCGGCTTGGGGCCCAGCCGTGCCGACATCGTTGTCCAGTTTCCATACTGCGGTGCCGAGCAGCGCCGCGAAGGCGATCGAGAGGAGCCAGTCGGCCGCCCGGCCGAAGCGATGGACATGGGGCGAGTGAGCGGCTTGCAGGCGGCGGGCGGCGGGCGGCGGGCGGCGGTCTGGTGGTGCAGGTACATGGTCGTTCTCCATGGTTCGAGTCGATGAAGGCCAGCGAGCGCCGCACGCGTTGACGGTCGCCTTGCTATGCTTTTTCTTGCTGCGTGGCGAACCGAGCCTCCGATCCGTCGCCGCAGCGCCTGGCTCGCTTTATCGCAGCGGCCCTCCACGAAGTCCTGAAGGCCGGCTGATGCTTTCCTTGCGGTTTTCTGAATTCCTGCGGATCAAGGACTTACGGACGCCTGGGTGAACGACGAAGCCGCTTACACGTCGCCGATTCCGCACCTGCCGACGGGCGACGGCCGCTTCCGGCTCGGGGACTGGATCGTCGATCCGTCCGCCGACGAGATCTCGCGCGACGGCCAGGTCGAGAAACTGGAGCCGCGCAAGATGCAGTTGCTGGTCGTGCTCGCGCGTCGCGCCGGCGAGGTCGTCACCGCGAAAGAGTTGCTCGACGCGGTCTGACCCGGCCTGGTGGTGACCCAGAACTCGATCTATCAGAGCGTCGCGCAACTGCGCAAGACACTCGGCGACAACCGCGCGACGCAGGCACACATCGCGGCCGTCCCGCGCAAGGGCTACCGCATGGTGGCGCGGGTCGGCATCTCGACCGAGCTGGTGCTCCAAGACGAGCTGCTACCGGCCGTCATCCATCGGCTGCCCGCTCGCCTGGTGGTGGCTGCGGCCGACAGTACGAACCGATGGCGTCGTGCGTCTCGCGGTGCTTCCCTTCAGCGACCAGTCGGAGGGCAGCATCGAACAAGCGGCGGCGGACGGCATCGCCAACCATGTCATCCGTCGCTTCGAGCGGTTGGAAACGGTGCTCGTGTTCACGCGCAACTCGACCTTCGCGTTCCGCCGGGTGACCAACGAGCGCGCAAGTCTGAACGCTCTGAAGGACCAGCTCAACGCGGACTACGCGCTGCTCGGCAAGCTGTTCCGCACGAGCGACCTCGTCCGCATCGCGGTTCGGCTGCTCTCGGTCGAGACCGGCAAGGCGGTGTGGACCAGCGTCTTCACGAAGAGCGACGATCGGTTTTCCGAGATGCTGGACCTGATCGCGTCAGGCGCGCTGAAGGCGCTCGGCCTGCCGGATGGCGGGCCGTCGACGATGAGTTCACTCGACGCCTACGAGCTCTATCTGCTGGGTCTCAACGCGTACCAGACCCAGCGATCGGTGGAAGGGCTGCGGAAGGCACGCGACTACTTCCAGCACGCGATCGATCGGGACCCGACCTGTGCGCGCGCCTTCATGCAGAAAGCGGCCGATCACTATCCGGGCAATGCCGAAGCCCAGTTCGGCCTGGGCAACGGCTACGCGTTCGACGCGCAGCCGCGCGAAGCCGTGAAGCGCTTCGCGGTGGCCCCCACCTCGATCCGCTGAACGACGTGATCCACAGTAGCTGCGGACAGGACGCAACCTTCCTCGGCGACTTCGAAGCGGCTCGCGTGCACTTCGCGCGCGCCGCCACGCTGGTGCCGAAGTACTCATGGCGCTTCCTGGGTCCGGGACTGGCCGACTACGCACGCGGGCATCTCGACGACGCGATCGTCAATGACCGGCTGCAGTTCGAGCAGGATCCGCGGCGGCCCGATGCGGTGAGCGAACTCGCCTGGCTCTATCTCGACCTCGGGATGTTCACGCAGGCAAGACTCGCGTTCGAGAAGAAAACCGAATTGAAGGGTCGCTCGCCGTTTGTCGGTGTCGAGCAGTCTTGGGTCGCGCTGGCCGAGGGCAAGCCCGCGTCTCTCCCGGCACGGCTGGGCGCGAACGGACTCGATCAGCCGCTCGACACCTCGTCGGAGATCGACCGTCTGGTGATGTGGGCGATCGCCGGCAGCAAGCCTGTCGTGCAGGCGCTCGACGCGGTGCGCGAGGCGATGTGGGCCGACACCGTGCCCTGGGGCGGCTCGTACTGCATCTTCCTCGGCAGATTCGCCTGGATCGACCTCGCCATACTTTATGACCTGGCAGGTTCGCCGTTCGCTGGGGCAGCGCTGCTCGACGACGCGCAGGCGATGCTCGCCAGCTTGAGCGCGAACGGCAACGCCTGCCACACCATCCCTTCCTGGAGGCGCGCATCGCCGCGTTGCGCGGCCAGGACGACGTGGCGCTCACGAAGCTCAAGGTCGCGATCGACGCCGGCTGGCGGCGTGGGTGGCAGCCCCGCTTCGATCCCGCGTTCCGCCGACTGCGCGCCGACCCGCGTCTGGCATCGCTGATCGCGCGCGTGACGAAGGGCCTGGAACTGCAACGCAACCATCTCGGTTGAATCCCGTCGTCCTGCCCCGAACTGCAAGCCCATGTTCAATCCGTCCCGCGACGAAGTGCGTCGCTTTTTTCGCGACCTGCTCGCCAAGAAGCGCGACGGTTCCATCCTCACGCCGCTGGAGGCGATTGCCGGCGACTGGATCGAGCTGCATCCCGAATATTTTCCGGCACTCGCACCGGTCGTGGAGGGCGAGCCCGATCCCTACGAGCCTCGCGAGGGCGCGCCCAATCCCTTCCTGCACCTGTCGATGCACCTGTCGATCGCCGAGCAGCTGGCGATCGATCAGCCGCCGGGCATCAAGGGCGCGGTCGACCGACTGACACGTTCACTGGGTTCGATGCACGACGCCCATCACGAGGTGATGGAGTGCCTGGGCGAGATGCTGTGGACCGCGCAACGCAACCGCATGCCGCCCGACGGCGAGGCCTATGTCCGATGCGTCGAAGGTCGAGCGCGAAGCACGATCAGGCACTGAGTCCCAAAAGAAAACGGCCGCATCGCGGCCGTCTTTCATGGCAAGCCAGGACCTCTCTAGCGCTTGAGCACCAGCGACGGCGGGAGGCTTGCGAGGTAGGCCGAGATGTCGTCGATTTCTTGGGCCGACAGTGGCTTGGCTTGCGAACCCATCACGGCGTTGTTGCGGCCGAAGGTGGGGTGATCGCCCTTCTGATAGGCCAGCAGCGCCGCGCGCAGATAGTCCTGATGCTGGCCGGCCAGCTTGGGGTAGCTGGGATCGATCGGCGTGGCGAAGTTGGCGCCGTGACACGACGCGCACGCATACTTCTTGGTCGCGAGTTCCTTGCCGTTGTCGGCGTTGCCGCGCGCCTGCGCGCCGCCGCTTAACAACGCCGTGGCGACGCTAACGCAGATGGTCGTGACGAGGCCGAGATGGAGAGCCAGACGGCGGGGGAGACGGATCATCGACATGTCCTCAGCGCTGCGATGAAAAGTAGGCCGCGAGATCGGCGATGTCCTGGTCCGACAGCGACTTCGCCGTGGCGATCATGCTGGGAAAGCGACGCTCGCCCTTTTGGTATTCCTTGAGCGCGTTCTCGATGTACTTGGCGTTCTGACCACCGATCATCGGCACGCTGTAGACAACCGGGAAATCGGCCTTGTAGCCGGGAATGCTGTGGCATCCGAGACAGGTGGCCGACTTCTCCAAGCCGCGCGCCGGATCGCCGACGATCGCGGCCGGAGCAGCGCCCTGGCCCGTAGCCGGCGAGATGCCAGTCAACGAGAGGGCGAGGACCCCGCTGCCCGCCAGTGCGGAAACGCCAACAGACCTACGGAACAGCGCAAGAAATTTTATCGTCACGGGCGGATGGGTCGAAGCAGGAAAGTGGATCGGTCGGAGGGGCCGACGCGGTGGTCGGGTGCCGGCATCCCGGCTTTCAGGACGACTTACATTGTAGCCGGGCAAGCCGGGACCACGAAGCGGATCGATGCAGGATGGAGACGCACGTGTAGCCTTTATACTCAAAGCGACCCCGCCGGTCGGTTCACACGGACCCGTGCAGCGGCGCCCCTCCTCCTCAGACTGAATTGCTACCGCCATGCGCTTCGAAGGCTCGCAGACTTACGTCGCCACCCAGGATCTCAAGCTCGCCGTCAACGCGGCGCTGACGCTACAGCGCCCTCTGCTGATCAAGGGCGAACCGGGCACCGGCAAGACCATGCTCGCCGAGGAAGTCGCCGCGGCACTCGGCATGCCGCTGATGCAGTGGCACATCAAGTCGACCACCAAAGCGCAGCAGGGGCTCTACGAATACGACGCGGTGAGCCGCCTGCGTGATTCGCAGATGGCGGATGTGGACGGCGGCGATCGCGTCAAGGACATCCACAACTACATCGTCAGAGGGGTTCTGTGGCAGGCCTTCACGTCGGACGTGCCGGTGGTGCTGCTGATCGACGAGATCGACAAGGCCGACATCGAATTCCCGAACGACCTGCTGCGCGAACTCGACCGCATGGAATTCTACGTCTACGAGACGCGCGAGCTCGTGAAGGCGAGGCATCGACCGCTGGTCGTCATCACGTCGAACAACGAGAAGGAACTGCCCGACGCGTTCCTGCGTCGCTGCTTCTTCCACTACATCCGGTTCCCCGACAAGGAGACGATGCAGGCAATCGTCGATGTCCACTATCCCGGCATCAAGAAGGAACTGCTGGCCGCTGCGCTCGCCGCGTTCTTCCAGATGCGCGATGTGCCGGGCCTGAAGAAGAAGCCGTCGACGTCCGAACTGCTCGACTGGCTGAAGCTGCTACTGGCCGAGGACATCCCGCCCGAGGCGCTGCACAGCAAGGACAGCAAGGCGATCGTGCCGCCGCTGCACGGCGCGCTGCTGAAGAACGAGCAGGACGTGCATTTGTTCGAGCGTCTTGTGTTCATGGCGAAGAACAACCGCTAGTCGATGGTTTTCGCCGAACCCGTGACGCTCACGGGCCAGAAGGTCGTCCTCGAACCGTTGACGGCGGCGCACGCCGACGCGATGGAAGCGGCGGCGGCCGACGGCGAGTTGTGGAAGCTCTGGTACACGTCGGTGCCGGCACCGGGCCGCATGGCCGCCGAGATCGAACGTCGACTCGGCCTGCAACGCTCGGGCAGCATGTTGCCGTTCGCGGTGATCGATCCAGGCAGCGGCAAAGCCAGTGGCATGACGACCTGCATGAACATCGATGCGACCCACCGACGCGTCGAGATCGGCTCGACCTGGTATGCGAAGAGCGTCCAGCGCACGGGCCTCAACACCGAGGCCAAGCTGCTTCTGCTGACGCATGCGTTCGAGGCGCTGAAGTGCATCGCTGTCGAGTTCCGCACGCACTGGATGAACCAGCAGAGCCGCGCGGCGATCGCGCGGATCGGCGCCAAGCAGGACGGCGTGCTGCGCAATCACCAGATCGCGTCTGACGGTTCTTACCGCGACACCGTCTGCTTCTCGATCATCGAATCGGAGTGGCCCGCGGTGAAGCGCCACCTGCAGTTCCAACTCGAACGCTGAAGGCACCCCATGCTGATCGACTTCTTCTTCGCCCTGAAGTCCGCCAAGATCCCGGTCTCGATCAAGGAATACCTGATCCTGCTCGAAGGCCTGAAGAAGGATGTGATCGGCCCATCGATCGACGACTTCTACTATTTCTCGCGCACCGCGCTCGTCAAGGACGAGCAGAACTACGACAAGTTCGACAAGGCCTTCGGCGCCTATTTCAACGGCGTGGCCGCGAAGGTCGACCTGCAGCGCGACCTGCCGCTCGACTGGCTGATGAAGAAGCTCGACCACGAACTCACGCCCGAGGAAAAGGCGCAGGTCGAGGCGCTCGGTGGCTGGGACGCGCTGATGAAGCGCCTGAAGGAGATCCTCGGCGAGCAGAAGGAGCGCCACGAGGGTGGCAGCAAGTGGATCGGCACCGGCGGCACGTCGCCCTTCGGCAACGGCGGCTATAACCCCGAAGGCATCCGCATCGGCGGCCCGTCGGGCGGCAACCGGACCGCGGTCAAGGTCTGGGAATCGCGGGCCTACCGCGACTACGACGACCAGGTCGAACTGGGCACGCGCAACATCAAGATCGCCTTGCGCCGGCTGCGCAAGTTCGCCCGCGAAGGCGCGGACCTCGAACTCGATCTGCCCGACACCATCGGCGCCACGGCGCGCAATGCGGGCTGGCTCGACATCAAGATGGTCCCCGAGCGTCGCAACAAGGTAAAGGTGCTGATGCTGCTCGACGTGGGCGGTACGATGGACGATCACATCGCGCGCACCGAGGAACTGTTCTCGGCGGCCAAGGCCGAGTTCAAGCACATGGACTTCTTCTACTTCCACAACTGCGTCTACGACCACCTGTGGAAGAACAACCGGCGTCGCCACGCCGAGCGCACGCCGACCTGGGACGTGCTGCGCAAGTACACGCCGGACACCAAGCTGATCCTGGTCGGCGACGCGACCATGAGTCCGTACGAGATCCTGCAGCCGGGCGGCAGCGTCGAGTACAACAACGAGGAGACCGGTGCGGTGTGGCTGCAACGCCTGACCGACCAGTTCCCCAAGTTTCTCTGGCTCAACCCCGAGCCCGAGCAGTTGTGGCAGTACCGCCAGTCGATCTCGGTGATCAACCAGATCATGGCGCACCGCATGGTACCGATCACGCTCGAGGGCCTGTCGCGCGGCATGCGGCTGCTATCGAAATAATTTCGACACGACCGGTTACTTTTGAGCGACCGTCGCGCCGGCACTTTTCCAGGTCCAAGTCTCTAAGCTGAGGCGTTCGGGCTGTCGGAAACCTGCTCAATCAGCGCCTCTCCGACACCGGGCGATGGCCTCCAAAGGCATCGTCAACGCTTCGAGCCGTCATCCGTTATTGAGTCGTCGGCCCCTTCAGTCAGGAGAATCATGGAACCCACCAACAATCCCCAGCGTCAGCATCTGCATCCGCTCGTCGCCACCGCCGCCATCTCGGTGATCGTGCTGGCAGCCGTCGGCGTCACGGCGCTTGTGATGAACCATTCGGACGCGCAGCCTTCGCCTTACGCCGCCCCCCCCGCCGTCGCAGCTGTCCAACCGGCCGCTCCGGAACCAAAGCCCATCGCCGCCGCACCGAAGATCGCATCCACGAACCCGTCTCCGCCGAACTACGGACAGTCGGCCCCGACGACCCCGACCTACAACGAAACCCGGCCGATCGCGCAGGCAGCACCGGTGTGCCGCGATTGCGGCGTCGTCGATTCGATTCGCGAAATTAAGGTCAAGGGCCAGGGCACCGGTGTCGGTGCGGTCGGTGGAGCCGTCGTGGGTGGCCTGCTCGGCAACATGGTCGGCGCCGGTCGTGGCAAGGCGCTGGCCACCGTGGCCGGTGCAGTCGGTGGCGGCTTCGGCGGCAACGCGATCGAGAAGAACGTGCGCTCCGAAGTCGAGCACCAGATGATCGTGCGCCTCGACAACGGCGGCACGCGGACCTTCACGCAAGTGTCGCCGTTCCCGTATCGCGAAGGCGAGCGCGTGCGCATCGTCGACGGCCACGTCGAACGCGGTTGATGTGACCCGACACGCGGCCTCTGGGCCGCGTGTCGTTTCCAAGACCGGAGTCTTCGTGGAGCGCAGCCTTCGCGTCCTGCTTGCCGTCGCCTGCGCGCTGTCCGCGTGCGCGACGCCACCACAACGCGAGGTCGTCGTGCTCCGAGCGACGCTCGCACCGCCGCCATCACGCGTCGAAGCGATTCCACCGCCTCCGGCTTCGCATTTCTTCTGGGCCGCGGGCCACTGGAAATTCGACGGCGGCGGCTAGGTCTGGGAGCCAGGACGCTGGGTCGAGCCGCGTGTCGATCAGGTCTACGTGCAGGCGTACTGATCGCCGCGCGGCAACGAGTGGATCTATCACCCCGCGCATTGGCAGGTCGTGCGCGACAACGGCGGTGTGACACTCGTCACGACCGCGGGTCCGCCGCCGGCACCGCGCATCGAAGCGATCACGCCGCCGCCAGGCGTCGAATTCATCTGGATCAGCGGCCACTGGAAGTTCGAGCGCAACCAGTACGTGTGGGACGCCGGACATTGGGAGCGCCATCATCCGGGCGAGCACTGGTTGCCCGCACACTGGGTGCAGCGCGGCCCGGGATGGAACTACATGCCCGGTCGTTGGGACCTGGATTGATGCACGCGTCTTCGACGGATCGCGTCGCGCGCGTCTGTTGCGTCTTCGACCGTCACGCGGCACGGTGGGTCGCGTGACGGCACAAGGTCATGCTCAGTCGTCGTCGCGGAACAGGTTCAGGTTCACTGCGTCACCCATCGCGCGATAGCCTGCGTCGTTAGGGTGGAGATGGTCGCCGCTGTCGTAGGCCGGCAGGCGGCGGACATGATGGGACGGATCACGTGTCACCGCATCGAAGTCGACCACCGCGTCGTACGCGCGGCTGGTGCGGATCCACTGGTTGACGGCCTGCCGCTTGGCCTCCCCGGCCGCAGAGAAATAACCCAGGAACGTAGTGCCTTCGTACGGCGTGAGCGTACCGCCGTTCAACGTCAATCCGAGGGCGTGTGCGCGATCGATGATCTGGCGGTGTCCCGCGGTGATCTCGTCGGCGGTGATGCCCTGGGTGGCGAGACCGAAAGCGCCCGGGATGCCGATGTCGTTGATGCCTTCCAGCACTGTCACGGAACGCACAGCACTCTGCACCAGCACGTCACGGTCGAGCCGCGCCAGTGCGTTGGGACCGATGAAGTCGTGCAGTACCCGGTTGCCGCTGATCCCCTGATCGAGGACCGCGATGCGGAAGCAGCCCGGTGCGGCCTGCAGCCGTTCGGCGAGGCGGTTCGGCCAGCGCCGGTTGGCATCGGGCATCGACGCGTAGCCGTCGGTGATCGAATCGCCCGGCGTGACGATGGTGCGGGCATCCCGTGACGCGCTTCTCTCGACGCTTGCGAGGAAGAACCACGATTGCGGTGTAGTCGTCGTTGCGATCGACGGCGCGCCCGTGAAATTTCCCGGCGCCGAAACGTAGGTGGTCCGCAGGCCGAGCGAATGCTCGGTGAGAGCCGACACGTGCCCGGGGACGTAGAGCCAAATCGCGAGGTCACCCAGTTCGGGCACCGACAAGGCCACTGGATCGCTGACCACGAGCGCACCGGGTGGAATGGTGATCGAGGCCGCGCCTTTAAAGGTCAGCGGTCGATCCGTCGCAGGCCTGATCGAAGCCCCCCGACGTTCGCAGCGCGACGTGCGCTGCGCCGATCACCAGCGAATCGGTACCGAAGGCATTCGACAGGCAGACCCTCACGCGCTCCCCGCCGATGCTGGTGTGCACGATCTGCCGGAGGGTCTGGCCATCGAACTGCGCGGGTACCCATGCCAGTTGCGGACTCGCGGTCCAGGTGCCGACTCACTGTGCGTCGTCGCCACGTCGGTGGCCGTCGTCGGCGCCGGCAGGTGCCCTGGTGCCGAAGCACAGCACGATGGCCGCCAGCGCTGCAAGCCAGCGCCGCCGCGTGATACCGGTCGAATGGCCGCCCGCGCGGCGAATGGATGCGTCGGACGAGCCCGGGCTCGTCGGGGTATTGGTATGCATGTGCAGTCTCTGTCTTGTTTTTATGGATCGATCGGCACGGCTGCGAATGCGGCCAGGCCCGTACGATGGACCGCGGCAATCGACGAGCGACGGAACTGCCGGCTCGCGAGCATCAAGTCAAACCCAGGGGCCTGGAACTGCATGCATCGGGGGTCCCGCGATGCATTGCTTGCAGTACGCGAACGCGCTTCAACCGTCGATCTGAGGCGTCGCCTTCAGCACTTCCTCGACCGTCGTGATCCCCGCCACGATCTTCATCGCGCCGGACACGCGCAATGGACGCATGCCGTCGCGCAGCCCGCGCTGACGAATCGCATCGATGCTCGGCGCGGTCGAGATCAGCTTCTTGACCTCGGTCGTGATCTCGAGGATCTCGTAGATGCCGGTGCGGCCGCGGTAGCCGGTCATGCGGCATTCGATGCATCCGACCGGCCGCTGCAGTTCGATGGGCCGCTCGGTCTTGAATGGCGCGATCAACGCGCGCCAGATCTCGGGCTCGACCGTGCCCGGCGTCTTGCAATGTGGACACAGCGTGCGGACCAGACGCTGCGCCATGATGCCGATCACGGTCGCGTTCAGCAGGTAGGGCGGCACCCCGAGTTCGAGCAGTCGCGTGATCGCCGACGGCGCATCGTTGGTGTGTACGGTAGAGAACACGAGGTGCCCGGTGAGGGCCGCCTGCACCGCCATCTCGGCGGTCTCGAGGTCGCGGATCTCGCCGACCATGATGATGTCCGGGTCCTGCCGCATCAGCGCGCGCACGCCGTCCGCGAAGCCGAGGTCGATGCCGTGCTGGACCTGCATCTGGTTGAAGGCGCCCTCGACCATCTCGATCGGATCCTCGATCGTGCAGACGTTGACTTCCTCGGTCGCGAGCGTCTTCAGGGTCGAATACAACGTCGTGGTCTTGCCCGAGCCCGTGGGACCGGTGACCAGGACGATGCCGTAGGGCCGTTCGGTCATCGCGTTCCAGCGCCGCGCATCGTCGTCGGAAAAGCCGAGTTCGGCGAAGTCCTTGACGACGACTTCGGGATCGAAGATCCGCATCACGAGCTTCTCGCCGAAGGCCGTCGGCAAGGTCGAAAGCCGCAACTCGACCTCAACGCCGGTCGCGGTCAACGTCTTGATGCGCCCGTCCTGGGGCCGCCGCTTCTCGATCACGTCCATCCGCCCCAGCAGCTTGACGCGGCTGGTCATGGCGGACATGACGGCCGTGGGCACCTGGTAGACCTGATGGAGCACGCCATCGATGCGAAAGCGCACGACGCCCTGGTCGCGACGCGGCTCGAGGTGGATGTCCGACGCGCGCTGGTCGAAGGCGTATTGCCACAGCCAGTCGACGATCTGCACGATGTGCGCATCGTTGGAGTCGTATTGCCGGCTGCCCGCCTTCGCGCTGCCGAGTTCGACGAGCTGCTCGAAGCTGTTCTGCGCGGATGCGCCGCCCTTGGCCGCAGCGCCCTTGACCGAACGCGCGAGGCTGAAGAACTCGGCGATATAGCGCGTCACGTCGGCCGGGTTGGCGAACATCCGCCGCACGTCGCGCCGCCAGATGCGCTGCATCTCCGGGATCCACTCGACCAGATAAGGCTCCGAAGTTGCGATCACCACCTCGTTGGCCTTGATCTCGATCGGCAGGATCCGAAAGCGGGTCGCGTAGTTGACCGACATCAGGTCGGCGATCTTCGAGAAGTCGACCTTGAGGGGATCGATACGCGTGTAGGCCAGCTCGACCTTGCCTGCGAGCCATTCGGAAAGGACGTCGAGCGTCAGCAGTCGATGCGGCGGCGCGAGCGACTTGAGCTTGGCCTCGGCGACGACGATCAACGGATGCGTGTCGCAGCGCAGGCGTCCCGCATCGCGCTGCAGGAGAGCCGCCTGCGCGGCCTCGACCATGCCGTCGGCGAGCAGCCACTGCATCACGCGCTCGAGCGGGAGATGCTGGTCCTTGATCGTTCGGGGAAGAGCGCTCATCGGGAGGTGCGGGCCGTGGCGTGAGGGGAACCGAACGATTATAGGTGCCGCTCAAATCCGGAACGAATGCGACGTTGGGTCAGCCACCTCGCGCAGACCGTCGACCCACTTCGACGCCGGCAGCTTGAGCTGCTTCGCGACCGCCATGGCGCGCTCGCGCATCGTCGACCACTGCACGTGCAGCGGCGGGCCGCTGAACGCGAGGGCGACGCGGTTGCCTTCGTGGACCTCGGGCAACGCGATGACGCGACCGTCGAACGCAGCCTTCAGGCTGCGCATGTTGCGACCGAAACTCGCATGCACGCCGAACAGGTTGACCGCCAGCACGCCCGGCGATCGCAGGCACGCGCGGCAGGCGGCGTAGAAGGCCTCGGACTCCAGCACCGGACCGCGAGCCGTCGCGTCGTACAGGTCGACCTGCAACGCATCGAGCGTGCCGCGGCGTTGCGGGTCGTCGACGAACGCCTCGGCATCGCCGGAGATCACCTCGAGCGTCCGGTCGTCGTCCGGCAGGCCGAACATCGAACGGGCCGCGATGATGACGGCCGGATTGAGTTCGACCGCCGTGACCTGCGCGTCGGGATAGTGCGTGTGGCAGAAGCGGGTCAGCGCCGCGGCACCCAGGCCCAGTTGCGCGATCGCTTTCGGCGCGTCGATGAACAGCGACCAGGCCATCATCTGCTGCGCGTATTCCAGTTCGATCGCGTCGGGCTTGCGCAGCCGCATCGCGCCCTGGACCCACTCGGTACCGAAGTGCAGGAAGCGCACCCCGCCCTCTTCGGAGAACGTCACCGGCGCGTAGACGATGCGACGACGAAGCGGCGGGTCGCTCTTCATCGCGTTCCTCGCACTTTTGCGCGTGTCGGCCTTCATGCGACGCCCTTCGCGACCGAAAGAAGCGCAGCGTCCCAGGTCGCCTGCTTGACCGCGAGACTGTGCGTGGCATTGGCGGGGCTCGACGACGGCAACTGCACGAGCCTGCAACGCGACGCCTCGGGGATGGCCGCGACCCGCTGGCGATAGGTGGCCGACTTGCCGCCGTTGAAGGCGATGGTGGCGATGCCCGGCCAGCGCCGCAGCAGGCCGCCGATGTCGTTGCCGACCTCGGAGCGGATCGCGCTGTCGAGACTGCCCGCGCGCTCGCATTGCGCGATGACGTCCCACACGGCGATGCCGTGCGCGACCAGGCGCAGGACTCGTTCGACGTAACCGAGGTGGTGCAACGGCTCGCCGACGACACCGCCGATCAAGCGCCAGAAATGATTGCGGGGATGGCCGTAGTACGCGGCCGCGATCAGCGAAGCCTCGCTCGGAAAGCTGCCCAGGATGAGGACCTTGGCCCGTTCGTCACCGAGCGGCGCGAGGCCGACGAGGGCCGGCGCGGATGCAGATTGTATCGACGACTGTTGCCTTGCCATCTTCGAGATGCCCTGCCCCTGTGCGGGAGTTGTCGAAAGTCGAACGCCGTTACGATGGCGACCGAAGGAACGCTTCAGCGTCCCGACCTACCCGACCGCCGATCATGCAACGAACGCCTGCCAGCACCTCGACCGTCGCATTGCGCGGCGCTGCCCTGACGATGCTCGACGACCCGTTCACCGTCGGCGACGAAGCCGCGATGCGCTACGAGGCCGACGCCCTGGTCGTGATCGAGGATGGGCGCATCGCGGCGTTCGGCGACTATCGGACGCTGGCTCCCGACTTGCCGGAAGGCGTCCCCGTCACCCATCACCGCGACGCGCTGATCGTGCCGGGCTTCATCGACGCGCACGTCCATTATCCGCAAACCCAGATCATCGGTGCCGGCGGCAAGCGACTGATCGACTGGCTTAACCAGTACACGTTCGCGGCCGAGCAGCAGTTCGCCGATCGCGAGCACGCCGACCTGGTGGCCGAGATTTTCCTCGACGCCTGCCTCTCGCACGGCACCACCACGGCGTCGGTCTATTGCACCGTGCATCCGCAGTCGGTCGACGCGTTCTTTACGGCGGCCGAGGCGCGCGGTCTGCGGATGAATGCCGGCAAGACGCTGATGGATCGCCACGCACCGGCTGCCCTCCTCGATACCGCGCAGAGCGGCTACGACGAGTCGCGCGCGCTGATCGAACGCTGGCGTGGTCGCGGCCGGCTGGGCTACACGGTGACGCCGCGCTTCGCCATCACCAGCACGCCCGAGCAGCTCGAACTCGCCGGCACTCTGCTGGCCGAGAACCCCGACGCCTGGTGCCAGACCCACATCTCCGAACAGCGCGACGAGGTGGCGTGGATCGCCGAACTGTTCCCGTCTCGGCTCGACTACCTCGACGTCTACGATCACTACGGCCTGCTCGGACCGCGCACGTTGCTCGGCCACGGCATCCTTCTGACCGAACGTGAGTGGCAGCGCTGCCACGACAGCGGGACCAGCATCGTCCACTGCCCGACCTCCAATGCGTTCCTCGGCAGCGGCCTCTTCGACTGGTCGATGGCCAAGAAGCCAGACCGACCGGTGTCGGTCGCGCTCGCCACCGACGTCGGCGGCGGCACCACGCTGTCGATGCTCGCGACGATGGCCGCCGCGCACCAGATCGCGCAGCTCGGCGGTCACGCGCTGAGCGCGGCCAAGTCCTTCTATCTCGCGACCCGCGGCAGCGCGAAAGCGCTGCAGCTCGACGATCGCATCGGCTCCATCGCGCCAGGTCTGGAGGCGGACCTCGTGGTCCTCGACCTGGCGCATTCGCCGCTGACCCGGCTGCGGATGAAGCACTGCCAAACCATCGACGAAGTGCTGTTCATGCTGATGACGATGGGCGACGACCGCGCCATCCGCGAGGTCTATATCACGGGCGCCCCGTTGAGCCTGGGCGCCCGACAGGCATCGCAAAGCGACCTCGTCGTAGCCTGATCCGGTCGCACGCATCCACGCATTCGAAAGGAAAGACATGTCGCTCGACAAAGTGCTCTACACCGCCCACGGCAGCGCTACGGGCGGCCGCGAAGGTAGCGGTCATTCATCGGACGGCGTTCTCGACGTCAAGCTGACCACGCCGAAGGAACTCGGCGGCAACGGTGCGACCGGGACCAACCCTGAACAGCTCTTCGCGGTCGGCTATGCGGCCTGCTTTCTCGGTGCTTTGAAGCTGGTCGCCAGCCGCGAGAAGGCGGCCCTGCCGGCGGACACCACGATCGACAGCAGTGTGGGCATCGGACCGTCGGGTTCGGCGTTCGGCATCCAGGTCGAACTCAAGATCACCGCACCCGGCATGGACCACGCGCAGGCCGAGGCCCTGGTCGCGAAGGCGCACGAGGTGTGTCCGTATTCGAACGCCACGCGCGGAAACATCGACGTCAAGCTGAGCGTCGCCTGATCACACGGGGCTGAAACGATGAGCGCCTGGGCACAGGAGGTCGTCCAGACGATCACCGCCGAGTTCTCCGACATCCGGGACGTCGCCGAGATCACGCGCGTCGTCCTGCGGCTGTTGATGGCCGGCATCCTGGGCGCGATCCTCGGCTACGAACGCGAACGCAAGGGCAAGGCCGCCGGCGTTCGCACCTACATGCTCGTGTCGCTCGGCTCGGCCGTGTGCGTGATGACCCCACACCTCGCGGGCGTCGGCAACGAGGACATCACGCGAGTGATGCAGGGCGTCATCTCCGGCATCGGCTTTCTCGACGCGGGCGCGATCATCAAGCGCGACCGGGACGGGATCAGCGGCCTCACGACCGCCGCCGGCATCTGGATGACGGCCGCGATCGGCATGGCCGCCGGGCTGGGGCGTGAGGCCACCGCGGTCCTCAGCACGCTGATCGCGCTGGTCACGTTCGCGCTCGGATCCGCTACGTTCGGCTGGCTGAGCGGCCGCCACGCCGGGAAGTCGGTTGGGACACGCGACGCGCCTCGTTGATCCCGACGCGTTTCCGATCCCGCATCTTGCGGCCCTGCATCGCAGTTTCCCGTCTGGATTCAACAGCCTGAAGGTGGATGCCACGCCTGCAAAGCAGCAAATATGTGTTGCATTGCGCGTCCACGCTGAACATATACTCGCGCGTCAGCGCACGCCTAAATCCGCGTCATCCCGTCCTTCGAGCCAATCCGGACGCGGTGCCGCGGAACACATGGAGATCGTTCTCCCCGACACCTGTCCCATGTCAGGCTCTTGATCGACCCGGAATCGTCCATGCCTCTCGCCATCGCACCCATCGCACCCATCGCCTCCCAGAACGCCGAGCAGGCCATGCTTCCCCTACCCACCTTGCCGCGCAGGGTCGTCGCCAGACGCTCGCCCGAGCCACCCGCGGCACCGATCCCGACGGCGGGCACGCACCTTCAGGTCCTCGACGGATGGCGCGGCATCAGCATCGTGCTCGTGCTGATCGCGCACCTGATCCCGCTGGGACGCTTCGCCAACACGTCGATCGGCATCGTCGGCATGGCGCTGTTCTTCAACCTGTCCGGCTTCCTGATCACGTCGTTCCTGCTCAAGCGCAACGCCACCGTGCCCGACTTCATCGTCCGGCGTTTCTTCCGCGTGATGCCGCTGGCCTTTCTTTACATGCTGGTGGTGTTCGCGTTTCAGACCGAGACGCTGCGCGCGCAGCTCGAACACTATTTCTTCGTGGCGAACCTGCCGCCCGCGACCATCCGCCTGTCGACCGACCACCTGTGGAGCCTGTGCGTCGAGGTGCAGTTCTACGTTGGCGTCGCCCTGCTGTTCTGGGCCTTCCGCCAGCGCGGCCTGCTGCTGCTGCCTGTGCTGGGCCTGACGTTCACCGCGCTGCGCGTGGTCAACGGCGCCGAGGCTTCGAGCGTGACGTGGTTCCGCATCGACGAGATCCTCGCGGGCTGCACGCTGGCACTGCTCTACAACGGCGCGTTCGGATCCATCGGCGCGAAGCTGATGGGCTGGCTACGCGTGGCCCCGCAGAAGTCGCTCTTCGTGCTGCTGATGCTGTGCTCGCTGTACGAGGTCCGGTACGGCGGCTGGCTGAGTTACCTGCGCCCGTACGTCGCCTCGCTGCTGATCGGCGCGACGCTGCTCAACCCGGATACGCGGCTCGCCGGCCTGTTGAAGACCCGTTTCCTGGCCTACATGGCGTCGATCTCGTTCGCGGTGTACGTGCTGCACATCGGCCTCGCGCACACGTGGCTCGGCTCAGGCGAGTTCACGGCCAAGTACCTGAAGCGGCCGCTGCTGTTCCTGGTGCTGATCCCGCTGGCCCACCTGTCGACGCACTACTACGAGCACCCCTGCACCGCGCTCGGCAAGCGCCTTACGCGTCGCCTCACCGGATCGCGGATCGCGCCCATCGGCAACGCGGGTCGAATCGCCTGACGTTGCGCCAACCAAAAAAGCCCGGCACGTGCCGGGCTTTTTCATGATGGGAGCACGGATCAGGCACCCGCCCCCAGCAGCGAGTTGATGCGCTTCACGAACGCGGCCGGGTTCTCCAGCTGACCACCTTCGGCCAGCGTCGCCTGGTCGAGCAGCACATGCGACCAGTCGTCGAAGCGCGTACTGTCGGCCGCCTCTTCCTTGAGCTTCATTACCAGGCCGTGATGCGGATTGATCTCGAGGATCGGCTTGCTCTCCGGCGCCTTCTGACCGGCAGCCTTCAGCATCCGCGCCAGGTTCGCGCTCATCGCACCGTCGTCGGCGACCAGGCAGGACGGCGAATCGGTCAGGCGCATCGTGACGCGCACGTCCTTGACCGCGTCGCCGAGCGAAGCCTTCATGCGGACGAGCACATCGGCGAACTCGCCCTGTTCCTTCTCTTGCTCCTTCTTCTCCGCCTCGTCCTCGAGCGATCCCAGGTCGAGACCACCCTTCGCGACGCTGACCAGTTCCTTGCCTTCGAACTCGTTGAGGAAGTTGAGCGCCCATTCGTCGACACGGTCCGACAGGATCAATACTTCCACGCCCTTCTTGCGGAACACCTCGAGGTGGGGGCTGTTCTTCGCCGCCGAGAACGACTCGCCGGTGACGTAGTAGATCTTGTCCTGGCCTTCCTTCATGCGGCCCACGTAGTCGGCCAGCGAGACGACCTGCTCGTCGCTGTCGGCCAACGTGGTCGCGAAGCGGATCAGCTTCGCGATGCGGTCCTTGTTCGCGTGGTCCTCGCCGAGGCCTTCCTTCAGCACCTGCCCGAACGACTTCCAGAACTTCGCGAAATCCTCAGGCTTGTTGGCGGCTAGGTCCTCGATCATGCCGAGGACCTTTTTCGTGCTGCCTTCGCGGATCGCCTTGACGTCGCGGCTCTCCTGCAGGATCTCGCGCGAGACGTTGAGCGGCAAGTCGTTGGAGTCGATTACGCCCTTCACGAAGCGCAGGTACACCGGCATCAGCTGCTCGGCGTCGTCCATGATGAAGACGCGCTTGACGTACAGCTTGATGCCGGCGCGTCGCTCGCGATCCCACAGGTCGAACGGCGGCTCCTTCGGGATGAACAGCAGCTGCGTGTATTCGCTGCGGCCTTCGACGCGGCTGTGGGTCCAGGCCAGCGGCTCGGCGAAGTCATGGCTGACATGCTTGTAGAAGTCCTGGTACTGCTCGTCGGTGATCTCGCTCTTCGGCCGCGTCCAGAGGGCGCTGGCCTGATTGATCGTCTCCACCTCGTCCTTCGTCACGTACTCGCTCTTTTCCGCGTTCCACTCCTCCTGCTTCATGCGGATGGGCAGCGAGATGTGGTCCGAGTACTTCTTGAGGACCGACTTCAGGCGGTGGGCCGACAGGAAGTCGTCGTCGTCGACCCGCAGGTGCAGCGTGATCGACGTGCCGCGCTTCGCGCGCTCGATGTCCTCGACGCTGTACTCGCCCGAGCCGTCGCTTTCCCAGCGCACGGCTTCGTTGGCCGCGACGCCGGCGCGGCGCGACTCGACGGTGACCTTGTCGGCGACGATGAAGGCCGAGTAGAAGCCGACGCCGAACTGGCCGATCAACTGGCCCACGTCGGCGGTGTCCTTCTGCTGGTCGGCCGAGAGCTTCGAGAAGAACTCGCGCGTGCCCGACTTGGCGATCGTGCCCAAGTGCTCGATCGCCTCGTTGCGGCTCATGCCGATGCCGTTGTCGACGATGGTGATGGTGCGGGCCGTCTTGTCGAACGAGACATCGATCGCGAGATCGGCGTCGCCCTCGAACAGCTCAGGCTTGTCGATCGCCTCGAAGCGCAGCTTGTCGGCCGCGTCGGACGCGTTCGAGATCAGCTCGCGCAGGAAGATTTCCTTGTTGCTGTACAGCGAGTGGATCATCAGCTGCAGCAGCTGCTTTACCTCGGCCTGGAAGGCACGGGTTTCCTTGACGGGCTCGGTCGTGGTGGTCATCGGAGTCTTGTATGAGAGGGCGATTAAGGATGGATGGCGCCGGGCAGAGCCGCAACGCATCGCGCAGGACATCGGGGCATTGTGAGGGGGATCAAGACCTCGGCCGGGTCCAGGGTCAGCTCAGCGCCTGCAATGCGCGTGCAAACGCGTCGAGCATCCCGGGGTTGGACGACGTGGCAATGTTGAATCGCAACATGGAGTTGGGCAGCTGCGACGGCGAGAACAGCGAGCCCGGTGCCAGCAGATAGCCCTGGTCCAACAGACGCGCGGCGAGCGCGTTGGTGTCGATGCCGCCCGCACTAGCCCAGATGAACATGCCGGCAGCCGGCTGATGCTCGACCACCAGCCCGATCCGTTCCAGCCCGCGTAGCGCGCGATCACGCGCCGCGTCGAAGCGACCGCGCAGCCGCTCTACGTGCTTGCGATAGTGGCCGTCCGCAAGGATGCGGCAAACCATCCGCTCGCCGATCTCGGGCGTTGTCAGGGCCGCGAGCATCTTGAGATCGGCGAAGCGCTCGGCCAGCGCGGATTCGCACGCGAGGAAGCCGACCCGAAGGTTCGCGGCCAGCGTCTTCGAGAAGCTGCCGACGTAGATCACGCGGGCGAGCTGATCGAGGCTCGCGAGGCGGATCGCCGGAACGCCACGTCCGCCCGGCGATCCCGGATGCAGGTCCGCGTACACGTCGTCCTCGATCAGCATGAAGTCGTGCTGCTCGGCCAGCCGGAGCACCTGGAAAGCCTTGGCTGACGATAGCGAGGTCGACGTCGGGTTGTGCAGGACCGAGTCGATCACGTAGAAGCGCGGCTTGTGTTCGATCACCATGCGCTCCAGCACGGCGAGGTCGGGCCCGTCGTGCAGGCGCGGGACGCCGATCACGCGGGCGCCGTGCGACGCGAACAGGCCGAACATCAGGAACCACGCGGGGTCGTCGACCAGCACCGTATCGCCGGGCACGATGAAATATCGCGCGATCAGGTCGAACGCCTGCGTCGCGCCGCTCGTCGTCACGATCTGCGCCGGATCGGCCTCGACCCCGAAGGCGGCAAGCTTGCGGCTCAACTGTTCGCGCAGCGGCAGGAAGCCTTGCGGTCGTCCGTAGTCGAGCATCCCGGCCGATTGCACGTCGTCGCCGCGCATGGCCCGCCCGAGGGAGCGGATCGCGGCGGCCAGAATCTCGCGATCCATCCAGCCGGGGGGCGGCAGGCCGGAGCCCGGCATGTGGTGCGGCGGCAGGTCGCGGAACATGTTGCGCACTAGCCAGGGGGCGTCGATGCGCGAGGCTTCCGTCGTCGGCGCCTGGCGCGCCTTGCTCGCGCGCACCCTGCCCCTGTCGCCGGTCGCGATGTCGCGGACGTAGAACCCAGATCCGCGACGCGCCTCGAGACAACCGAGCGCGACCAGTCGCTCGTAGGCCTCGACCACCGTGAAGCGACTGACCCGGCGTTCGTCGGCCAGCGCCCTGATGGACTGCACCCGGGAACCGGGCCTGGCGAGGCGGTCGTCGATGCGCTTGCGCATCCAGGCCACTGTCTGCTCGACGAGCGTCCGATCGTCTCCCTTCAACGGAACAAGAGCCCCGAAGGCATCGGTCGACGCGGAGTTGCTGGTCTTTCGGATCATTTGCGCAGGGACGGACATTGATGACCCCTTGTGTACCGGCCGGTCGACCGGGCCACTGCCGGTGCCTAGCTTACGAATTGTACCGGTTCCGTACTGGTTCGGTCGCTAAAGTACGTGACGTTTCCAAGCCAGACCGGAGTTGCCATGCACGACCACCCCTGGGCCGCGCTCGCGCTGTTCGCCTTCGTCTCATCGATCACGCCGGGTCCCAACAATCTCCTCGCCACCGCGTCGGGCGCCCGCTTCGGCCTGCGCCGCACCTTGCCGCAGGTCGCCGGCGTGACGGGGGGCTTCACGGTCCTGCTGTGGCTCGCTGCTTCGGGAGTCGCCGCACTGATCGTCACGAACCATTCGCTGGGCAGCGCGCTCGCGGTCGCCGGCTACGCCTACCTGCTGTGGTTGTCGGCGCGCCTCATCAAGGCGGCGTGGCGCCCGTCGCCGCCGGGCAAGCGCAACGTCCTCACGTTGCGCCCAATGAGCTTCCTGCAATCGACCCTGTTCCAGTTCGCGAATCCCAAGGCCTGGATGATGGCCATCTCCGCCGCTTCTAGCCTGCTGACGGGGCACGGCTCGTCGGTCGCGGCAGTCGCGACGCTGTGCGGCCTGTTCGCGGCGATCAATTTCCCGTGCGTGAGCGCGTGGGCCGCGATGGGCGCGCACCTGCAAAGCTGGCTTTCGAACCCGGTGACGGTCTGGCGCATGCGTGCATTCGACGGCGCGATGGGCGTCACGATGCTGAGCACGGTCGCGTGGATGGTGAGCCTGCGCTGACGTTCCGGCCGCGCATAACAAAGCGCCGGATGGCATCCCGTCCGGCGCTTCGTCCACTACCGCACGATCAACGTTCCCAGTGGCCGCGCTGGAAGCCGTAGCGATCGCCGTCCTGGCGCCACTCGGACGCGACGTAGCGCTGGCCGCGGCGCTCGCGTTCCCAATGACCACCGGCCCAGACGTGATGGCGGCCGTTCCAGTTCCAGTAGCCCGGCGCCCACACATACCCGCGACGCGGCGGCGGCGGCGCGATCACGCGCAGCGGCGGCGGCGGCTGGCCGATGCGAAGATCGAAGGAAGCCTGGGCGTGCGCGGCTTCCATCGGCATCGCGATCAGAAGAGGCGATACAAGCATCGAAGCGAGCAGCAGTTTCTTGATGTTCATGGTTTCTCCTTGAAGGACTTCGTACCTCTCGGATGTCGTCGAGCGCCGCATGTTCACGCCGCCATGGTCACCGAACAACTTGGATCGTGATCGCATGTATCGCAATATTCGACGACCGGACCGCAGGCAACCCTTAGCGCATCACTCAAAACATCGGCATCATGGCGGCCGGAATAGTCCGCCTTCAACCTCTGAGAAAGGATGCTTCATGAACGACACATGTCTGCGCATCGCCGGCCTGACCTTCGCGGCCTTCGCCTTTGCCTTCGCAGGCGCCGCGCACGCCGCCGGCGTCAAGATCCCGATGAGTTCGGTCAACGCCCAAGGCATCGACAAGCCGATCGGCAGCATCACCGCGATCGACACGCCCGATGGTCTTCGTCTGACGCCAAACCTGCGCAACCTGCCGGCCGGCGACCACGGCTTCCACGTGCACGACAAGGCCAGTTGCGAAGCCGCGCCCGACCCCGACAAGGGCGGCGCGATGACCCCCGCCCTCGGCGCGGGCGGTCACTTCGATCCGGCGTCGTCCGGCAAGCACGAAGGCCCGATGGGCATGGGCCACAAGGGCGACCTGCCGCTGCTGGTCGTCGCGGCCAACGGCAAGGCGAGCAAGCCGGTCGTGGCACCGCACCTCACGCTCAAGGACATCTCCGGCCACGCCGTGATGATCCATGCCGGCGGCGACAACTACGCCGACCAGCCGGCCAAGCTCGGCGGTGGCGGTGGCCGTATCGCGTGCGGCGTCGCGCCTTAAGCGAGGTTCCGCTTCAGTTCCGCGGCACACAGCGCGACCGCGGTGTTCGCCTCGTCGAGCACCTTGCCCATCGTGATGAAGCCGTGGATCTGGCGCTCGAAGCAGACGTAGCTGACCTGGTTGCCGGCTTCGGTCAGCGCACGCGCGTAATCGAGGCCTTCGTCGCGCAGCGGGTCATAGCCGGCGGTGATCACGAGGGCCGGCGGCAAGCCCTTCAGGTCGGCATGCAGTAGCGGTGATGCGCGCCAGTCGAGGTCATGCCTCGTGTCGTCGATGTAGTGATCGTGGAACCACGTGATCAGCCGGCTCGTGAGCAGGTAGCCGTCGCCGTTGGTCGCATGCGAAGCGTGACCCCGTCGCATGTCGGTCGCCGGATAGATCAGCAACTGGAACGCGATCGGCAGCGTGCCGCGCGCCGCCAGGGTCACCGCCGCGGCGAGGTTGCCGCCCGCGCTGTCGCCACCAACCGCGAGTCGACGGCTGTCCAGGTTCAGTGAACTCGCATGGTCGTGGACCCATTGCGTGGCCACGAGCGCATCGTCGTAGGCGGCGGGGAAGCGATGCTCGGGGCCGAGGCGATACTCGACCGCAACGACGGCCACGCCCGACGCGTTCGCGATCTCGCGACACAGCGTGTCGTGGGTGTCCAGATCACCGATCACCCAACCCCCTCCGTGGAAGTAGACCAGGACCGGCGGGACCTCGCCGGCCGCATGGGTCGGCCGGTAGAGACGCATCGCAATCGCGCTGTGCGGGCCCTCGGCGGTCAGGTCCCGGACCTCGGCCACGGCCTGCGGCAACGGCTGCAGGACGGCGCGGCGTTCTCGGTAGGTCTCGCGTGCTTCTGCGTGCGGCAGCGTGTCGACCGGCGGAATGCCGCGCTCGACCAGCATGTCGAGCAGTGCGCGCGCCTGGGGATGCAGCATGGTCTTCTCCTTGATCGTCATCGGGCTCTTTTCTGAAGGACACGCGTCTCGCCGTGCCTGAACGTCACGAACGCATCCGGGGGCAGGTGCGCCTTCACGAGAGCAGCCGCCAGGTCCCTGGGCGGCTGATCGAAAGGCTACGTGGTGAGCACGAAGGTACTCCAATGGATGCCCATCGACTGCGCGACCTCGAGGTCGCGATGGATCATCACGGCCTCGTCGGGATTGACATGCTGGGCCTTGAGGTGCTGGTTCGGCTCGTAGGCGCCGATCGGGATCGCCGCGAAGTCGAAGTGGTCGAACTTCGCGTGGATCAGATCGCGGAATTCCGCCGAGTAGCCGGTGTCGCCTCCGAAGAAAAAGCGGTAGTCCACGACATCCGACGAGCGCACCCGCTCGACGACGTAGCCGCCCCACAGCGTTTCGAAGCAATCGCCCGGCGAGCGCGAGCTCCAGTGCTGGACGGGCACGGACATGATGCGCAGGCGGTCACCGTTCGCGGAGCGAATCACGCGGTCGCTCCACCAATCCAGCGCGACGACGTTCTCGATGCCGCGCTCCCGCATCCATCGATCGATGCCGAGCGGAACGATGAACAGCGGTGTGCCTCCGGACTGCCGCGCCAGCGCGTCGACGCTGTCGGCGTCGAGATGGTCGTAGTGGTTGTGGCTGATCAACACCACGTCGACATGCGGTCCTTCGGCGATGGTGAACGGCACACGCACCTTGCGCTCGGGGCCGAGAAAACCGAACGGCGACGCGTGCTGCGAGAACTGCGGGTCGGTGATGACGTTCAGGCCCGCGAGTTGCAGAAGCACCGTGGCATGACCGACCCAGGTGACCGTGGTGTCGCTGCGATTCTCACGCAGGTCAGCGAGGTTGGGCCTGAGCACGGGGATGGCCTCGCAGCCACCGGGCGGCGGCCTGGTTCCGCCGGCCAGCGTCCAGGTCCAGTACCAGTGCGCGAGGTCGCCGAGCGTCGGCAGCTTAAACGGATAGAGGTTCGAATACAGGCCGTCAGCGTGAGGCGCGCCCGCGAACCCAGGTGCGGGACTGACCGACTGGCCCGATGCCGGACCACACGCGAGCAGGCCCGCGAACAACATGACCAGGCAGCGCTTCACGCGGCGTTCACGAATCGGCAGGCGGCTTCACGAGCGTCGGCGCCTGGATGCGGTTCTCGAGCTTGCGACCCTTGCGCGCACGCTTGCCGCGATGCGGTTCGAGGGCCGGACCAGCAAGTCGCACGCGCACTTCCTTGCCGCCTCGGCCACGGCCGACGACGACGATGCCCTTCGGTCCGATCGACAACGCGGACACCAGTCGCGCGCCCTGCGCGAGGTCCTGCAGCGTGATGCCGCGCCCGCCTCCGGACAGCTTCTTGATCTCACCCGACGGCAAGACGAGCAGGTAGCCGTCGCTGGCCAGACACACGATCTCGTGGTCGGCCGCGACGTCGATGCGCGTCATCGGCAGCGGTCGCACGCTGCTGTCCGCCTTGTCGCCGTCCCCGTCCCCGCCGATCGTGACGAACGCCTTGCCGCCACGATTGCGACCGACCAGGTCGCCGAGCTTGCAGACGAAGCCATGCCCCGCGCTGGTCGCGATCAGCAGCGGCAGGTCGGCCTTGCCCGCGACCATCGACACGATTTGCGAACCGGGCTCGATGTCGACCAGGGACGTCACCGGCACGGCCTCGGCCTTGTCGCCGCGCGTGCCGCGTGCGGTGGGCAGGCCGCCGACCGACGACGAGTACGCACGACCGTTGGAGCCGAGCACGACCAGCGAGTCGACGCTGCGACATTCGAAGGCGGCCTCCAGCGCATCACCGGACTTGAACGTGAACAGGGTCGGATCGAGCCCGTGGCCGAGGCGCGCGATCACCCATGCCTTCTGCGAGACGATCACTGTCACGGCCTCGTCGACCACCTTCACTTCGAGCGACACGCGCCGCTCTTCCTGGATCAGCGTACGACGTGGGTCCTTCGCTCCGAAGGTCTTCGCGTCGGCCTCGATCTCGCGGATCATCTGGCGCTTCAGTGACGACGGGTTGGCCAGCAGTTCCTCCAGCTTCGCCTTCTCGGCGCGCTTCGTGGCCAGCTCCTGCTCGATGCGGATGGCCTCGAGGCGGGCGAGCTGACGCAGGCGGATTTCGAGGATGTCTTCAGCCTGGCGATCCGACAGCGCGAACGCATCGATCAAGGCCGGCTTCGGTTGATCGGCCTCGCGGATGATGCGAATCACCTCGTCGATGTTCAGCAACACGATGCTGCGACCTTCGAGGATGTGGATGCGCTCGTCGATGCGGTCGAGCCGATGCTGCGTACGGCGCTGGATGCAGGTCTGCCGGAACTCGACCCACTCGCGCACGATGTCGGCGAGCGGCTTCTGCTTCGGACGACCGTCGATGCCGATCATCACGAGGTTCATCGGCACGCTGGCTTCGAGGCTCGTGTGCGCGAGCAGCAGGTGGATGAACGCAGCCTGCTCGACGTTGCGCGACTTGGGCTCGAACACCAGGCGCACCGCCACGTCGCGACCCGACTCGTCGCGTACCGCATCCAGCGCAGCCAGCAGCGTCTGGCGCGTCGCGACCTGGTCCGCGCTCAGCGCCTTCTTGCCGAGCCGGACCTTCGGGTTGGTCAACTCCTCGATCTCTTCGAGCACCTTCTGCGAAGACGTGTTGGGCGGCAGCTCGTTGACGACGACCTGCCATTGCCCGCGGGCGAGGTCCTCGATCACCCAGCGCGCGCGCACCTTGAGGCTGCCACGGCCGCTTTCGTAGATCGCGGCGATCTCCTGCGGCGACGAGATGATCTGGCCACCCCCGGGGAAGTCGGGTCCCTTGATGTGCTTGAGCAGTTCGGCGGTCGTCGACTTGCCGTTCGACCGCACCATCGCGATCGCAGCGGCGGCCACCTCAGCCAGGTGATGCGAGGGGATCTCGGTAGCCATTCCGACCGCGATGCCCGACGCGCCGTTGAGCAGCACGAACGGCAAGCGCGACGGCAGCAGCGCGGGCTCGGTGCTCGACCCGTCGTAGTTGGGTCCGAAGTCGACCGTGCCCTCGTCGATCTCGTCGAGCAGCAGGCGCGCGATCGGCATCAGCCGCGCTTCGGTGTAGCGCATGGCCGCTGCACCGTCGCCGTCGCGCGAGCCGAAGTTGCCCTGCCCGTCGATCAGCGGATAGCGCAGGCTGAAGCTTTGCGCCATGCGCACCAGCGCGTCGTAGACCGACTGGTCGCCGTGCGGATGCAGCTTGCCGAGCACGTCGCCGACCACGGTCGCGCTCTTGCGCGGCTTGGCATCGGACCCGAGGCCGAGCTGGTTCATCGAATGCAGGATGCGTCGCTGGACCGGCTTCTGGCCATCGGCGACCTCGGGCAGCGCACGGCCCTTGACGACCGACACCGCGTAGTCGAGGTAGGCCCGCTCCGCGTAGTTGCCGAGCGTCAACGCATCGTCGGGCAACTCGGGAACAGGCGGCGGAAACAGGGTGGCTTGATCGTCCATGAATCTTGAAGAAATGTCTGTGGGGTCAGGTCGCGGGTGCGGCCGGCACCGCGACCGATGCGGGCGATGACGTGGTGTCGGGACCGGGCAGGCTGCGACGGGCAGGGACCGTCACGCGGATGCGATCCTCGAGGGTCTTCGCTTTCGTGGCGGGCGCGGGACTGTAGAACGCGTGGAACTGGTCGACCAGCTTCACGTACGCCTGGGTCTCGGGGAAGGGCGGGATCGCGTTGCGGTATCGGAGTACCGCGTTCTCGCCAGCGTTGTACGCGGCCAGCGCGAGCTCGGGCCGGTTCACGAACAGGCGGCGCAGGTCGGCCAGGTAGCGCGTGCCGATCTCGAGGTTGAGCAGTGGGTCAGCCAGCTTGGCGTCGACGCTCTTCTTGCGATCAGCGCGCACGCCGTAGCGCTCGCCGGTCGACGGCAGCACCTGCATCAGGCCGATCGCTCCCTTGTCCGACACCGCACCCGGCTCGAAGCCCGACTCGACGGCGATCACGGCCTTGACGAGTTGCGGGTCGAGACCGTGACGGGTCGACGCCGCGCGGATCATCGGCTCGTAGCGCGCGATGTTGGGATGATCGATCAGGCGCTGGAACAGCCGTGTCTTCATCAGCGCGGCATCGGGCGTCGAAGGTCCTGGTGCCGCAGGCGTTGCGTCACCCGACTTGAGGAACAGCGTGTAGCGCGGATCGACGGCCTCGGTCGCGAGATGCACGGTGCCGTTGTCCTCGACGAAGCCGTACACGTCGGCCCGTGCCTCGCCCATCATGACGATCGACGCCACGACAACGATCGCCATCGTCCACTTCATGGGAGGACCTTGCGCATCCTGGCGCGACGAAAGACCTCGCCGCGATGCGCCGAGTCTTCCCACTCGACGACGTCGTAGCCACTCGCTGCGAACACCGGATGCGAATGCAGGCTGCAGTCGGCCGTCAGCGCCGTGATCCCAGCCTGCCGTGCGTCCGGCTCGACGGCCGCGAGCAATGCGCGACCGACACCGCGACGATGGAAGGCGGGATCGACATACAGCAGGTGCACGTGATCTGCCGGCCACATCAACGCCTCACCGATGAACAGATCGGGCGCATCGATCGTCGTGGCCACCCACGTCACCCCTTCATCGAACCACGTCGCCCAGCGATCGACCTGCTCGGCCGTCTCGGACCAGACCGCGACCTGCGACGCGTTGTAATGACGCGGACCGGCGACGACGACGGCATCGCGATAGATGGTGCGCAGGCGATCGCACTGCGCGATGGCCGCGTCGCGTGTGAGCCTTCGCACGACGTATGGGTCGGAGTTCGCCATCGATCGCTCAGCCGTCGACGAACGCACGCAGCAACGCGATCGATGGCTCGGGCCGGTCACGCCAGATTCCGTGACCGCAGCCGTCCATGCAGACGAAGCGGCGGTCCGCGGGCGTCGACGAAGCGGTGAGCGATGCCGACAGCTCTTCGGACAGTTCCCACGGAATCACCGGATCCTCGCGACCCGCCAGCACCAGCGTCGGACACGTGATGGCAGCGAGCGACGCGCGCAGGTCCATGTGCTGGAAGAACCCTTCGGGCGACAGGAAGTGGCGCATCACGTCGACCTTGTTGAGCACCATCCTGCGGGCATCCTCGATGCTGGCCGTCGCCGCGTACAGCGGCAGGCAGACCTCGCGGTACTCGATGATGTCGTCGGGATCCATGCGGCCCCAGAAGTTGCGCGCGACCCGTTCGGCCTCGGCGCCGCCGCGCTCGGCGAAGCGCTTCATCGAGAGCTCGAAATCCCAGCGCGCACCGATCGACGAGATGATCAGCTTGCCCGCGTGGTCGGGATACTTCGCGCCGTAGGCCTGCGCGACGGTGCCGCCGAAGGACTGGCCGAGCACGATCGGCTTGACGATGCCGAGCGTGTCGCAGAAGGCCTTCACGTCGTCGGCCCACTGGTCGAGCGTCCAGTGCGACGGATCGCTGTGCGCCGAGCGCCCGTTGCCGCGATGATCGATCCACACCAGCTGATAACGGTCCGCGAGCGGCAGCAGCGGCGCCTTGACCGCGCTGTGGTCCGAGCCGGGTCCGCCGTGCAGGATCAACAGGGTCGGCACCTCGTCGAGCACGCCGTTGCGCGGTCGCAGGCCGGGGCCCGCAGTGTCGAAGAAGAGGCGGGTGTCGTTGACGGTCAGGTACACGGATGGGTCACGCCTTCAAGGCGTGCGATAGACATGGCTGCGGTGGGAGACACGTACGACGTTCACGAGTACGCGGGCGTCGACGATCGAGACGATGAGGCGATAGTCCCCGACGCGATATTTCCAGAACGCTCCAAGCTTGTCGCCAGCAAGCGCTTCACCGATCGATCTCGGATCGTCGACGGGCCGCACACGCTGATCGAGGAAAGCCAGAATGCGTTGTGCAACTGGCCGATCAAGTTTTGCGAGCTCCTTTTCAGCCGCCGGAAGAAACTCAATCCGCCAGACCATACTTTTTCATGAGGACGTCGAGCGGGATGCCTGCACCGTCCTTGAATTTCTTCAAGCGCGTCTCCGCCAAATAGTGGTCCTCGAGATCGTCGATGAATTCGATCAAGGCTTCGCGCGCGTAATACGACTTGGGACGCCCGGTTCGCTCGGCCAAACGTTCCAGTCGCTCTTCAAGATCTTCGGGCAAGCGAATGGCAAGCATGGCGCTCTCTTTTGGATAGGTGTAATACAAGTATAACTGGCGACTTCGGTCAGCTCAGACGTCCGCCTCGACCTCGTTGCCATGCTCCTCGAGCCAGCTCTTGCGCGCCGCCGCCTCGCCCTTGCCCATCAGCATGTTCATGCGCGCGGTCGTCGAGGCCAGGTCGAGGGCACCCAGCAGCACCTGCGAGAGGCGTCGCGTATCGGGATTCATCGTCGTCTCCCACAACTGCTCGGCACTCATCTCGCCCAGACCCTTGAAGCGCGAGATGCTCCACGACTTGGAGGCCATGCCTTCCTTGGTCAATTTATCTTCGATCGCCTCGAGCTCGCCCTCATCGAGGGCATACAGCTTCTGCGCCGGCTTCTTGCCGCGCGCGGCGACGTCGACGCGATACAGCGGCGGTCGTGCGACGTAGAGATGCCCCTTCTCGATCAGCTGCGGGAAGTGCCTGAAGAACAGCGTCAGCAACAGCACCTGGATGTGCGAGCCGTCGACGTCGGCGTCCGACAGGATGCAGACCTTGCCGTAACGCAACGTCGACAGGTCGATGGTGTCGTCGCGGCCGTGCGGGTCGACGCCGATGGCGACCGCGATGTCGTGGATCTCGTTGTTGGCGAACAGACGGTCGCGCTCGGTCTCCCACGCGTTGAGCACCTTGCCGCGCAACGGCAATATCGCTTGAAAGACCTTGTCGCGACCCATCTTCGCGGAGCCACCGGCCGAGTCGCCCTCGACCAGGAAGACCTCGTTCCGCGCGATGTCGGTCGACTCGCAGTCGGTCAGCTTGCCGGGCAGCACCGCGACGCCCGAGCCCTTCTTCTTCTCGACCTTCTGCGCCGATCGCTGCCGCGTCTGCGCCTGGCGGATCACCAGCTCGGCGAGCTTGCGGCCCTGGTCGACGTGCTGGTTGAGCCACAGCTCGAGGCCGGGCCGCGCGTAGTTGGCGACGAGGCGCACCGCATCGCGGCTGTTGAGCCGCTCCTTGATCTGGCCCTGAAACTGCGGGTCCAGCACCTTGGCCGACAGCACGAACGACACGCGCGCGAAGACGTCCTCGGGCAACAGGCGCACGCCCTTCGGCAACAGCCCGTGGAGGTCGATGAAGCCCTTGACCGCATCGAACAGGCCCTCGCGCAGGCCGGCCTCGTGCGTGCCGCCGGCCGGCGTCGGGATCAGGTTGACGTACGACTCGCGGATCAACGGGCCGTCCTCGGTCCACGCGACCACCCAGTCGGCGCCCTCACCCTCGGCGAAGTTGTCGGCGCCCGTCGAGTGCTGCCCGCCTTCGTAGAACGGGATCAGCGGATCGCTGCCGCTGGTCTGCGCGAGCGCGTCGATCAGGTAACCGCGCAGCCCGTGCGCGTAGTGCCAGGTCTCGACGACCGGCTCCTTCGCCTTCCGCGCATCGGTCAGCGTGACCGTCACGCCGGGCAGCAGCACGGCCTTGCTGCGCAGCAGGCGCTGCAGGTCCGCGAACGGAATCGTTTCGCTGTCGAAGTACCTCGGGTCGGGCTTCATCGTCACGCGCGTGCCGGTGCTGCGCACGCCGCGATCGTCGGTGCGGACCAGCGGGCGCGAGGCGAGCGGCGCGACGACATCGCCATGCGCGAAGCCGATCGTGTGCACGCCGCCATCGCGCCAGACGGTGACGTCGAGCGACTTCGACAGCGCGTTGGTGACCGACACGCCGACGCCGTGAAGGCCGCCGGAGAACGCGTAAGCGCCGCCGCTGCCCTTGTCGAACTTGCCGCCGGCGTGCAGTCGCGTGAAGACGATCTCGACGACCGGCACGCCCTCTTCCGCATGGATGCCGACCGGGATGCCGCGGCCATCGTCCTCGACTTCGATGCGGGTCTTGCCGTCCGCGTCGGCGGCCAGCATCACGCCGATGCGCGTCGCGAATCCACCGAGCGCCTCATCCGCCGCGTTGTCGATCACCTCCTGCACGATGTGCAGCGGGTGCTCGGTGCGCGTGTACATGCCCGGGCGCTGCTTGACCGGTTCGAGTCCCTTGAGGACCCTGATCGATGCCTCGGAATATTGACCCGAGCGGGTGGTGTTGTTCGGCTTGCTCACGGATGTCTTCGCGTCTGACCGCAGCGCGGTATGCGCGCGGATTCTGTAGGACTTATCCCCATTTTCTGTGGAAAAGGGGGCGTGAAAAGCACGCAGAGCCTTGTGTGGCGCGGCTCCGTGGACCGTGGTGAAAAATGAGGCAGCGAGTCGGTGACACCGCGTCAGGCACCGGCAGCGAGTTGCTCCAGCGCCTCCCATCGTGTCATTGCGGCGGCGAGTTCGACCTCGATGCGCGCTGCACGCTTCTGCAACGCAGCTGCAGCATCGCGGTCGGCGCGATAGAGCTTCGGGTCGGCGAGCTTGGCGGCGATTCCGGCCTGCTCCGTTTCCAGGGCCGCGATGGTCGCCGGCAACGCCGCCAGTTCACGCTGCTCTTTCTGGCCCATCGCCACCTTCGGCTTGGCGGGTGCCGGCGCGGCGGGCTTGGCGACCGGAGCGGCGACCGCCGCCGCAACGGGTTGCGCCCGCGCACGCGCGGCCTCGGTGTCCGCGTAGCCGCCCACGTACTCGCGCCAGTGGCCGTCGCCCTCGTATGCGATGGTCTGCGTCACGACGTTGTCGAGGAAGGCGCGATCGTGGCTGACCAGAAAGATGGTGCCGGGGTAGTCGACCAGCAGCGTCTCGAGCAACTCCAGCGTGTCGACGTCGAGGTCGTTGGTGGGCTCGTCGAGCACCAGCACGTTGGCGGGACGCGCGAACAGGCGCGCGAGCAGCAGTCGGTTGCGTTCGCCACCGGACAGACTCTTGACCGGCGACCGTGCGCGCTCGGGCGCGAAGAGGAAGTCGCCGAGATAGCTCATCACATGCTTGCGCTGCATGTTCGGACCCTCGCCGATCTCGATCCATTCCGAGCCCGGGCTGATGGTCTCGAGGAGCGTCTTCTCGGGGTCGAGCACGGCGCGGGTCTGGTCGAAGTACGCGACCGACATCTGCGTGCCGCGCCGGACCGTGCCCTCGTCGGGCTCGATCTCGCCCAGGATCAGCTTGAGCATGGTGGTCTTGCCCGCGCCGTTGCGACCGATCAGGCCGACCCGGTCGCCGCGCATGATGGTCGCGGTAAAGTTCTTGATCACCACGCGGCGTTCGGCGCCCTCGCCGAAAGTCTTGGTCACCGCGATCATCTCGGCGACCAGCTTGCCCGAGCGGTTGCCCGTGTCGACCATCAGCTGCACGTCCTTCGAGCGTTCGCGGCGGGCCGCACGATCGACGCGCAGCTGCTCGAGGCGGCGCACCCGGCCTTCGTTGCGCGTGCGGCGCGCCTTGACGCCCTCGCGGATCCACGCCTCTTCCTGCGCGAGACGCTTGTCGAACTTGGCGTTCTCGACGCGCTCGACCTCCAGATCCTCGGCCTTGCGCGTGCGATACGTCGCGTAGCTGCCGGGGTAGCTGGTCAGGTTGCCGCGGTCGAGCTCGATGATGCGGGTCGTGACCGCGTCGAGGAACGAGCGATCGTGCGTGATGAAGATGACGCTGCCGGCGAACTCGCGCAGCAGCTCTTCCAGCCAGCCGATGGTCTCGATGTCG
>JANXTA010000056.1 GCA_025356395.1 Betaproteobacteria bacterium | reverse complement strand
CATCCCGGCCTGTATCGCTACAACACGCACGAGGAGGTGGCCCGCCGCTTCGCGGACCTTGACCGTGCTTTCGATCACGACCAGCCGGCGATCGAGGCCTTCCTGGCCTTCACGCGTTTTACCGCGGCGATCCGTTGCGGGAGCGCGGCGTCGCTGCGCAGCGACGCCGACGAGACGACGTGAACCTCGGGGGGCGTCTCTTTCGCGCCGGTAGCCGTCGCGGCAAGAATGAGCAGTGCCGCGATCCAGTTCGATGTCGTGGCAAGCGTCGCATGCCGGCGTCTGGCCATGGGTGGTCACCCCTCGGGACAAGAGCCGAACGGTAGCAACCCGCGCCGTGCGGCGGTACGCGAATCGACGGACGACCGGAAGCGCCGCCGAGTCGCGGCGAGACCGGAACGGACGGGCCGTCCCGCCTAAAGATTCCGGTCTCGCCGCCGACATTCCTTGCAATCTTCCGCGTCCGCACTACTGCAGGCCCACTCAGGCGCGACGCCCGCACAGCTGACCCGATTGGGTCCTTCAAGAGCACTGACCATGTTTGCCATCATCGGTACGCTGATCCTCGTCGGGTCGATCTTCGGCGGCTTCGCCATGGCCGGAGGTCACCTCGGCGCCCTGTTCCAGCCACTCGAACTGCTGATGATCGGAGGCGCTGCCCTCGGCGTGTTCGTCGCCGGCAACCCGCTGAAGGACATCAAGGCCACGTTCGGCGCACTGCCCGGCACGCTGAAGGGCTCGAAGTACAACAAGGCCGTCTACATGGAGCTGATGGCGCTGCTGTACGAGATCCTGTCGAAGACCCGCAAGGAAGGCCTCATGTCGGTCGAGCGCGACATCGAGGCGCCGAACGAGAGCGCGCTGTTCGGCAAGTATCCGAAGATCCTCAAGGACCATCACCTGATCGAGTTCATCACCGACTACCTGCGCATCATGGTCAGCGGCAACCTCAACGCGTTCGAGATCGAGAACCTGATGGACAACGAGATCGAGACCCATCACCACGAGGCCGAGGTACCGTCGCATTGCGTCACCAAGATCGGTGACGGCCTGCCCGCGTTCGGGATCGTGGCTGCGGTGATGGGCGTGGTCCACACGATGGAGTCGGTCGGCGCGCCGCCGTCCGAGCTCGGCATGCTGATCGCGCACGCGCTGGTCGGCACCTTCCTCGGCATCCTGCTGGCCTACGGCTTCGCCGCGCCGCTCGCGAGCATCCTCGGGCAGACCGCCGCCGAGTCGACCAAGATCTTTCAGACCGTCAAGGTCACGCTGCTCGCGTCGCTCAACGGCTACCCGCCGACGACCGCGGTGGAGTTCGGTCGCAAGGTGCTGTTCTCGTCTGAGCGTCCGTCGTTCCAGGAGCTCGAG
This sequence comes from Betaproteobacteria bacterium, assembly GCA_025356395.1. Classification (GTDB taxonomy): domain Bacteria; phylum Pseudomonadota; class Gammaproteobacteria; order Burkholderiales; family Burkholderiaceae_D; genus CAHJXF01. Next base: position 20,801 of record JANXTA010000056.1, on the reverse strand, counting down.
GATCATGTCAAGGCGGCCGCTAAGGCCAAGGCCTGAGCCCCTCGTGACGCGATAGGACGAGGAGGAGCAGATGCCGGACGGCGGCGAAAAACAGGTCATCCACGTCAAGCGGATCAAGAAGGTCGCGGGCGGCCATCACGGCGGCGCGTGGAAGATCGCGTACGCCGACTTCGTGACGGCCATGATGGCGTTCTTCCTGCTGATGTGGCTGCTCGGATCGACGGCCAGGGGCGACCTCAAGGGCATCTCCGAATACTTCCAGACCCCACTCAGGGTGGCGTTGCAGGGCGGCTCGGGCAGCGGCGACAGCTCGCACATCATCAAGGGCGGCGGCGAGTCGCTGACGCGCTCGACCGGCCAGGTCAAGAACGGCGAACGTGCCGGCAAGCAGACCGCCGTCGACATCAAGGCCGCCGAGGCCGAGCGGGCGCGGCGCGAGAAGGAATTCCTCAAGGGCCTGAAGCAGACCGTCGAAACGCTGATCAACAACAACCCGAAGCTCGCGCCCTATCGCAACCAGCTGCTGCTCGACGTGACCAGCGAAGGCCTGCGCATCCAGATCGTCGACGAGAAGAACCGGCCGATGTTCGACAGCGGCAGCTCGCAGCTCAAGCCGTACGCGAAGGACATCCTCCACGAGCTGTCGGCGACGCTCAACGGCATCGACCAGCGCATCGGCCTCGCCGGGCACACCGACGCGTCGAGCTATGCCTTCGGCGACAAAAGCTACAGCAACTGGGAACTGTCGGCCGATCGCGCCAACTCGACGCGCCGCGAACTGGTGGCCGGCGGCCTGGAGGACAACAAGATCATCCGCGTCGTGGGTCTCGGCTCGGCGGTGCTCGCGAAGCCGGAAGCGCCGATGGATCCGGCGAACCGTCGCGTGACCATCGTGGTGCTCAACAAGGTGACGCAGGACAAGATCGGCCGGGACGGCGTCGACCTGCAGACCAGCGAGACGACACCGGTGCAACCGGAAGACCTGCAGGCCGCCACGGGAGAAAAGCCGGTCGACGCCGCGTCGATCGCACTGGCGGACAAACCGGCAACCCCCGAGGCTGCGGCCTCGCAGAAGAGGTGAACCCATGAGAGCTTGGTCGTTCTGGATGGCTGCCGCGTGCTGTCTCTTGCTGATGCTGGTCGTGATCGTGTCGTCGCGATCGCTGTCGTGGATCCTCGGACCGTCACGCCACCCGCACTGACGTCGGTGGGGGGGCGACCTGCCGGGGCATCACTCCTGAAGTGAGCACCGAATTCTGCTCTATTCGCGGCATGGACCTTAGGGCCCGACGCTCATCATCGCGTCAATCCCCAAAGGCAGTCCCATTCCATGTCCGAGAGCAGCGACCTCGAGAAGACCGAATCGCCCTCACCCCGGCGCCTGCAGAAGGCCCGAGAGGAGGGACAGGTCGCCCGTTCGCGCGAACTGGTGACCTTCCTCGCGTTGCTTGCCAGCGGTGTCGGCTTCTCGGCGCTGGGCGCGCAGTGGGTGGCGCACACCACCGTCGCGTTGAAGGGCAGCCTGGACTTCGAACGCAGCGACGCGTTCGATCCGCTCGCCCTCGGAGAACGACTCGGCACGTTCGCGAGTGACGCACTGATCGCGATCCTGCCGCTGCTGCTGCTGACCGCGGGCGCCGCGATCGTCGGTTCCGCACTCCTCGGCGGCTTCATCTTCTCGAGCAAACCGTTCACGCTCGACCTGTCGCGTCTCTCGCCGATCAAGGGCCTCAAGCGCACCTGGTCCACCGACGGATTCTCCGAACTGGTCAAGGCGATCGTCAAGTCGGTCCTGCTCGGCGTGATCGGCGGCTGGATCCTGTGGACCGACCGCGACGCCTTCGCCGGCATCGGCTCGATGGCGCTCGGCGCCAGCATGACGATGCTCGGCCAGCTGATAGTCAAGGACTTCCTGCTGCTCACGCTGGGCCTCGCGATCATCGCCGGCCTCGACGCGCCGGTTCAGCTGTGGCGCCATCACAAGTCGCTGAAGATGACCAAGCAGGAACTGCGCGACGAGGCCCGCGAGAGCGAAGGCGACCCGGCGCAGAAAGCCCGCATCCGTAGCCTGCAACGCCAGGCCGCAACGCGCCGCATGATGGCCGAGGTGCCGAACGCCGACGTCATCGTCGTCAACCCGTCGCACTACTCGGTGGCCATCGCCTACAACGCCAAGATGCGTGCTCCGAAGGTGCTCGCCAAGGGTTCGGCGCTCACCGCGCTGCGCATCCGCGAGATCGCCGGCGAGCACGGCATCCCGATCCTCGAAGCGCCGCCGCTCGCGCGCGCGCTCTACAAGCACACCGACCTGGGTCGCGAGATCCCGATCGCGCTGTACGAAGCCGTCGCGCTGGTGATGGCCTACGTGTTCCAGATCAAGCGCTACCGCACGCAGGGTGGTGCGTATCCGACCGCGCCGGTCGGTCTGCCGGTGCCGGCCGACCTCGACTTCGTGCCGGTCGAAGAGACCGAAGAGAACGCATGAGCAGCGCCACGATGGAAGCCGGTTCGGGCAACGCACTGACGCGCGCGCTGCCGTGGCTGACGCCGCGCCTCGCGACCGACCTCGCGGGTCCGATCCTCGTCGTGCTGATCCTGACGATGCTGATCCTGCCGCTGCCGCCGCTGCTGCTCGACCTGTTCTTCACGTTCAACATCGCGATCGCGATGCTGGTGCTGCTCGCCTCGATGCACATCGAGAAGCCGCTCGAGTTCTCGGTGTTCCCGACCGCGCTGCTGCTGACGACGCTGCTGCGTCTCTCGCTCAACGTCGCGTCGACGCGGGTCGTGCTGATCAACGGCCACACCGGGCCCGACGCGGCCGGCAAGGTGATCGAGGCCTTCGGCCACTTCCTCGTCGGTGGCAACTTCGCGGTCGGCATCGTGGTGTTCGCGATCCTGGTCGTGATCAACTTCGTCGTCATCACGAAGGGCGCGGGTCGCATCGCCGAAGTGTCGGCGCGCTTCGCCCTCGACGCGATGCCCGGCAAGCAGATGGCCATCGACGCCGACCTCAACGCCGGCCTGATCGGCGAGGACGTGGCGCGCAAGCGCCGCACCGAGATCGCCGACGAGGCCGACTTCTACGGCTCGATGGACGGCGCGTCCAAGTACGTGCGCGGCGACGCGATCGCCGGGATCATGATCCTGTTCATCAACATGCTCGGCGGCATCATCGTCGGCGTGATGCAGCACGACCTGAGCTTCGCCGAAGCCGGCAAGACCTACACGCTGCTGGCGATCGGCGACGGCCTCGTCGCGCAGATCCCGTCGCTGATCATCTCGATGGCGGCCGGCATGATCGTGTCGCGCGTCGGCCGCGGCGAGAACCTCGGCCACCAGGTCGTGGCCCAGCTGTTCCGCAACACCAACGCGCTGTACGTCACGGCCGTGGTGCTCGGCATGATCGGCATCATCCCCGGCATGCCGCACTTCTCGTTCCTGTCGCTCGCGTTCGGCGCTGCCGCGCTCGGCTACTTCGGCAAGAAGGCCGTCTCGAAGAAGGAAACCCTCAGCGCGACGGTCGTACCCGCAGCGCCGTCGCAGTCGCTCGAAGCGAGCTGGGACGACGTCTCGACGGTCGACACGCTCGGCCTCGAAGTGGGCTATCGCCTCGTGCCGCTGGTCGACGCCTCACAGGACGGCGAGCTGCTAAAGCGCATCAAGTCGCTGCGTCGGAAGTTCGCGCAGGAAGTGGGCTTCCTGCCGCCGGCCGTCCACATCCGCGACAACCTTGAGCTGCGCCCGAGCGGTTATCGCATCACGATGAAGGGTGTCGTCGCGGCCGAGGGCGAGGCCTACAGCGGCATGCTGATGGCCATCAATCCCGGGCATGTCGCCGCCGCGCTGCCGGGCACGCCAACCAAGGATCCGACCTTCGGTCTGCCCGCGATCTGGATCGAGTCCGCGCATCGCGACCACGCCATCGCCAACGGCTACACGGTGGTCGACGCTGGCACCGTCGTGGCGACGCACCTCAACCACATCGTGCAGACCCACGCGGCCGACCTTCTGGGTCGCCAGGAGACGCAGCACCTGGTCGACGTGCTGGCCAAGACGTCGCCAAAGCTGGTGGAAGAACTGACGCCGAAGCTGCTGTCGCTCGGCACGGTGCAGAAGGTGCTGCAGAACCTTCTGGTTGAGCAGGTGCCGATCCGCGACCTCCGCACCATCGCCGAGACGCTCGCCGATCACGGCACGCGCTCGCAGGACCACACGACGCTGACGTCGGCGGTCCGGGTCGCCCTCGGTCGCGCCATCGTCCAGCAGATCTACGACAACGCGTCGCAACTGTCGGTGATCGGGCTCGATCCGGGCCTCGAGCACGTGCTGCTGCAGGCCGCCAACATGTCGGGCGAAGGATCCGGCGACAGCACGCCGGGCATCGAGCCCAATCTCGCGCAGACGCTGATCGACGAGACGGCGCGCGCGGTCAGCCTGCAGGAAACGCAGGGGCTGCCTGCGGCCTTGCTGGTCGCCGATCGTCTGCGCGCACCGCTGTCGCGATTCCTGCGCAGAGCCATTCCGCAGTTGAAGGTCATTGCCGTCGGTGAAATTCCCGACCATCGTTCCGTCAAGGTCAACACCATCGTGGGAGCACGCGCATGAACAACGACACCCAGGCGAGCAGCAACAACAACATGAACATCCGTCGCTTCGTCGCAGAGAACTCGCGCGCCGCGCTCCGTCAGGTCAAGGACACGCTCGGCGGCGACGCCATCATCCTGGCCAACCGGAGCATCGAGGGCGGCCGGGTCGAAGTGCTGGCCGCCGCGCCCGAGGCCGTCGATGCGCTGACGCGCCGCATGACCGCGACGACGCAGACCTCGCTGCCGCTCGTGACGCCGACCGAACTCGGCATCAAGCGCACGTCGGATGCGATCGAAGCGGTCTCGTCGTCGACGCTTTCTGCCGGCCGCAAGCGCCTGTCGTCGCTGTTCAGCCGTCGCACCCAGGCACAGGCCGAGACGCCAACCTTCGCCGAGCAGACTTCGGCATCTTCGACATCCGCCTCGAAGGCCGCGGATTCGTATGCGACTTTCGCGGATGAGCTCGCATCGGTGACGATCGAAGGGCAAGACTTCGTCATGAACATCGCCCCGCAGGCCGTCGCGATGTCGCGTCCGCAGCCGGTCGTCACCGCACCGATGATCGCTCCGATGCCCGCTGCCGCCGCACCCGTGATCGTCGCGTCCGCTCCGGCGATCGTGCCGCACGAGGCGTCGCTCTCCGTCGCCGAACTCAATGACGTCGTGGCTCGCGAGGTGCATCGCGAAGTGACCCGCGAGATCAGCCGCGAATTCGGTCGCGACGTCATCAACGACCTGACCCGCGACGTCAGCGTGGCCGTGGCCGAGGACGTCACGCGCGACGTGGTTCGCGACGTGACGCGCGAGGTCACCCGCGATGTCACCCGCGAGATCCGCGCGATGCAGGCGACCCTCAGCGAACAGCTGTCGACGTTGACCTGGACCGATGCGATGCGTCGCCAGCCGGCCCGCACGAAGCTGATGCAGGACCTGATCCTCGCCGGCTTCTCGCCCGCGCTGTCGCGCCACATCCAGGAACGCCTGCCCGACGACTACAACAACGACGAAGCGCATGCCTGGGCCGAGTCGATCCTGCGCCGCAACCTGCCGGTCGCGACCGACGCGGAAGAGCTGATCAACGAAGGCGGCGTGTTCGCACTGGTCGGACCGACCGGCGTCGGCAAGACCACCACGGTCGCCAAGCTCGCGGCGCGCTTCGCGATGAAGCACGGCGTCGACCAGCTCGCGCTGATCACGACCGACGGCTTCCGGATCGGTGCGCAGGACCAGCTGCGCATCTACGGCAAGATCCTCGGCGTCGCGGTGCATTCGATCCACGACCAGGCGTCGCTGTCGAGCGCGATCGAGCACCTGAGGGACAAGAAGCTCGTGCTGATCGATACCGCGGGTCTGAGCCAGCGCGACGAACGCGTCGCCGAACAGATCGCGATGCTGCGCGGCGCGAAGGCCAAGCGCCTGGTCGTGCTCAACGCGACCGCCGATGCCGAGACGCTCGACCACGTCGTCGCGACCTTTGCAGATCGCGAGTTCGCCGGCTGCGTCATCACCAAGACCGACGAGGCCGCGCGCCTCGGCCCGGTGCTCGACGCGGTGATCCGTCACCGTCTGCGCATCCATCACGTGTCGACCGGCCAGAAAGTCCCGGAGGACCTCGAACGTCCCGATGGCGAAGCCCTCGTGAAGCAGGCGTTGGTCCGTCCGGCCGCGCAACCCGCGTTTGAGATCAAGGTCGAGGACGAGTCGGTGTGGATGAACGCGATGGCTGAGCGCGCCCGCGCGCTCGACCCGTCGCTGTTGAAGCACGAGGCCGTCCATGCCTGATCAGGCAGCCGGCCTGCGCAGTCTCTTCGCGCGCCGTCGTCCGTCCCTGCTGATCGTGGCGGGCAGCGACGCGTGCAAGGCCGCAATCGCCGTGCATTTCGCCCGCGAAGCCGCCGCCGGGAGCCGCGCGACCGTGCTGATCGACGGCACGGCCGGGCAGGTCGCGACGGCCTGCGAACTCGCCTGTCGCTACGAACTCGCGCATGTGCTGGCCGGCGACATGGCAATCGACGAGGTGTTGCGCGCCCTCACGCCGCACCTGTTGCTGATGCCCGCCGCGCGCGCGCTGTCGCGCTTCGGCTCGTTCAGCGCCGCGGAGGACGCCCGGCTCGCGGACGCGTTTTCGACCGGCATCACGCAGGCCCTCGCCTGTGCCGGCTCGCAGGAGACGCAGGTAGACCTGATCGTCGTCAACGCGGAAGAAGCCCAGGCAGCGCGTGCGGTCGAGGCCTTCGGTCGCGACGCGCGCGTGGTCATCGTCGCGTCGGACAACGCGCAGTCACTGCGCGGTGCCTACGTCGAGATGAAGGCGCTGGCGCAACAGCAGAATCTCGAGAACTTCGAGATCGTCGTGCCGCGTTTCGACGAGACCGGCACGTCGGGGATCGCGTTCACCAATCTCGCCAACGCCGCGCGCCGCTTCCTCGACATCGAACTCAGGGACGGCGGCGGCGTGTTGCTGGCCGTGCCACGAGGCATTAAATCCGCCATGCCGATCCGCGGTTCGGGCATTGTTCCGGCCGCACCGTCGACCGGCGCGAACGACGACGAGTCCGACTCTTCCTCCCCTTCACTTTCCATAGCCGAGGTATCCCATGCTGCAGCAGTCGCATGAACGCAGCGCACCGCTGACCTACAACGCAGCCGGCCTGGTCGCGTCGGATTCGCTGGTGCGGCAGTACACGCCGCTGGTCAAGCGCATCGCGCATCACATGATCGCGAGGCTTCCGGCGAGCGTGCAGATCGACGACCTCGTCCAGGCCGGCATGATGGGTCTGCTCGATGCCGCGTCGCGCTTCGACGAGGCGCAGGGCATCCAGTTCGAGACTTTCGCGGCCCAGCGCATTCGTGGCGCGATGCTCGACGAGCTGCGCGAATCGGACTGGCTGCCGCGCTCGGCCCGCAAGGCCCAGCGCGACATCGACAGCGCGATGCAGAAGGTCCAGCAGCGCGAGCGTCGTGCGGCAACCGAGTCCGAAGTGGCGCGCGAGATGAACGTGCCGCTCCCGCAGTACCAACAACTCCTGAGCGACGCGCGCGGCAGCCAGCTGGTCCATATTGACGAGCTTCAGGGCGACGATGACGAGTCGTTCTTTGAGCGCAACCTGCCCGACGAACGCGACGAGCCCTCGGCCAAGCTGGCCGACAAGCGCTTTCGCAGCGCCCTGGTCGAACAGATCGGCACGCTGCCCGAGCGCGAGAAACTGATGATGGGTCTCTACTACGAGCAAGAGCTCAACTTCCGCGAAATCGCCGCGGTGCTCGGCGTCACCGAGTCGCGGGTCTGCCAGATGCACAGCCAGGCCGTGTCGCGCCTGCGCGTGGGCCTGAAGGAGTGGGGCGCCAAGGGCAAGAAGAAATGAATCCGGACGAACTGCCGCGCAAGATCGACACGGGCACGCTGCTCGGATTGATGCTCGCGGTCGCCGGCATCTTCGGCGCGCAGTGGATCGATGGGGGACGCGCCGAGTCGCTGCTCCAGGGCACGGCTTTCATGATCGTGATTGCCGGGACCATCGGTGCCGTGCTGGTCCAGACCCCGACGGTGGTCTTCGCGCGCGCGCTGCGCATGGCGCGCTGGGCGCTGTATCCGCCGCAACGCGACGCCGAGCGCCTGATCGGCCGGCTGGTCGACTGGGCGCAGATCGCCCGTCGCGACGGCGCGCTCGCGCTCGAAGGTCGCGCGCGGCTGCTCAACGATCCGTTCACCAAGTCGGGCCTCCAGATGCTGGTCGACGGCTTCGCGCCCGACCAGTTGCGCGAGGCGCTCGACGTCGAGCTCGCCGCGCGCGACGAGACCCAGCGCGCCGCGGTCCGCGTCTGGGAATCGGCAGGTGGCTACGCGCCGACCATCGGCATCATCGGTGCGGTGCTCGGCCTGATCCACGTGATGGAGAACCTCGCGGATCCGACGCGGCTCGGCGCCGGCATCGCGGTCGCCTTCGTCGCGACGATCTACGGACTCGTCTTCGCCAACTTGGTCCTGCTGCCGATCGCGGGCAAGCTGCGCAACGTCGTCGCCGAAGAGTCGCTGATGCGCGAACTGACCCAGGAAGCACTGGTCGGCATCGCCGCCGGCGAACATCCGCACCTGATCCGCGCGCGTCTCAAGGGCTTCGTGCCGGTTTGAACCGCCCGCGATGAACGCTCCACTGCAGCGCATGTTGACGGTCGACGAAGCGATCGAGCTCGTCGAGCAAGAGACCGTACCGCCTCCCAGGCGGACCTATCGGCGACGTCGTCGCGGCCAGCGCGAAGCCGACAAGTCCATGCACAACCACCAGACCGATCGCTGGATGGTTTCGTATGCCGACTTCATCACGTTGCTGTTCGCGTTCTTCGTCGTGATGTACGCGATGTCATCGGTCAACGAAGGCCGCTATCGGGTGCTGAGCGGGGCGTTGTCGACGGCGTTCAGCCCGGGTGACGGCATGGTCAACGGCGGGCTGTCGGCGCGACCGCAGGGACCCGTCATCGCGCCTTCGAACGCGGCGCAGTCGGGCATCGATGCGAAGCCGACGGAGGTGCCGAGGGGAGTCGAGGCCGCGAAGCCCCCATCGCCACCCGAACCACCGATCGACCCTGTCGACCGCGCCGAACTCGTGAAGACCGCCGAGCGCGTGAAGCACATGCAGCAGCTCGCGGCGAAGATGGACGAGAACCTACAAAAGCTGGTCCGCGACGGCCAGGTCAACGTGACCCGTGGTGCCCGTGGCATCGCGATCGAGATCAACGCAGCCGTCCTGTTCGACCCGGCGCACGCCGAGTTGAAGCCCGCCTCGTTCGAGGCCTTGCGGTCGCTCGCGCAGGTCCTCACGGGCTTCGTCGAGCCGCTGCAGATCGAAGGCCACAGCGACGACGTACCGATCACGACGCGCGAGTTCAAGTCCAACTGGGAGCTGTCGGCGGCACGTGCCGCGTCGGTCGGCCGCTTCCTGATCGACCAGGGCATCGCGCCCGGTCGCATCGGCATCGCCGGCTACGCGGAGTACCGGCCGCTGGTCGGCAACGCGAACGCCGAGACCCGTGCTCGCAACCGTCGGGTCACGCTGCTGATCCTGTCGGCCGACGACACGCGGCCGAAGGAGGGTGGTGTGGCATCCGAAGGCGCGACCGCGGAAGGCGTGCCGGCGCCTGCTGCGCCGTAGCGGCGGACGCGCTGTCGGCGATTGGAATGGACCGCTCGATCGATTCCGCGTCACGCCTTCTCGCAGCGGCACCGACGCTCGAGCGCGACATCACGACTGCAGGGGAGTCAGTCAGTCCGGGTCGTTCCGAAAAACCAGGATGAACAGCGCAACGAGGGTGCATGCGATCACGGCATAGCCGCCAACGAACTGGAGACCGTAGACGGCGAAGGAAATATCGGACGAGCCCATGACGGAGGCTCGGTACAATTCACGTTTTCCTCGCACGACAGCGCCCATTGCAGTTCCTGACCTGCTAGGAGAGACAGGCCAGGGATCGCCAGCAACGCGATGACTACCCTAGTGAGGTTCTCATTGGCCTGAGAGGCGGATGCTTCGGCGCCCCAAAGCATCGGATCTTCAGCGTCGGATGAAGTTCCGACGCACGAGCGAGGCCGCTCGCGCTCCGAGCTGGATCAGATCGACACGAAATGCATCGCGACCTTGCCGTCGGCCTTGTACAGGCTCGCCTGTCCGGTCGCCTGCGCCAGGACACCGACCGCGCGGGCGTTGCGTTCGGCGTGGACGCGGACGACCTGGGCCTGGACGTCGTGGCGCTGGCGCAGGCGCTGGTACAGAGCCAGCAAGGCAGCCTCGGCTTCCCGGTTCCTGCCCGGTGAGGCCTGACGCAGGCGCGCGGCAGCGGCGATACGCGTCGTGACCTGCTCGCGTTCCTCGGCGACCGCGGTCAATCCGACGGCGTCGCGGGCCGCGATCAATTCCTCTTCGCGCTCGAGCAACAGCTCGAGGCGGATCAACAACGCTCGCTCATCCCCGCCTTGCGGCAGGGACGAGAAGGTCTGGACGGACTGGCGAGCGTTCATGGGATGTCCGCTCAGGACTTGCCGACCAGAAGCTGGCTGGCACTGCTGAGCACCTTGTCGGCGATGGCTTCGGGGTTGACCTTGAACTGGCCCGAACTGATCGCCGACTTGATGGCGTCGACGCGCTTCGCGTCGAACGGCGCCTCGGCGTTGTTCGTGCCGGTGGTCTGCAGCGAACGCGAGGCTTCGCTGATTTTGACGCTGCCGACCGGCGCCGTGGCGTTGGTCGTCTTGTTCAAGGACCCGCTGCCGGACGCCTTGCTGGCGGGCGCCGTATCGGTCGCGCTGATCGCGCGGGAGACATCGGTATTGATCTTCATGGCGTTACCTCACGGGTGGTCGGCCGGTCCTGGCCGGTCATACTTTGTGGTCTTGCATCGGTCCACAAACGAATCGTTCGGGCCCGAAAAAGGGTGTCGGTTCCGTACAGAGGGTCTATCGGCAGGCGGTCCACAGACTTGAGCCGCGGGTCGACATCCTGCAGAAGGCCGGTCATCGAGGCAACTCCACCCTGTGATCGGCGCGCAACGTTCCGTTGACCAGCGCGCCGCCGGCCAGCCGGATCATCACCGTCGATCCGGGGTCGGCGGCGCCCACGGAATGACCTTCCGACGTGATCGAGAAGCCGTCTCCGATATACACGACGCGCACCGCGTCGCCTGGATTGATGCGACCTTCGTTGCGCACATCGGCCGCGGTCAGTGCGCGACCCAGCGAAACGGACCGCAGCGCGACGCGGCCGATCGGCGCGGGCTGGCGACCGTCCAGGCTCGCGAGACCGCGGACGTTCGTAGCCGGCTTCCCGGCAGCGGATCCCGCCCGCGCGAGGGACGCGGCGGCATCGAGGTCGGGTGCGGTCAGCGTCGCGACGACCTGGACCAGGTCGCCGTCGGCGAAGGTCTCGCCGGCCCGCAGCGCGCGGGTGGCCTGCCAGATCGAGGCTTCGACGCGCACGTTGGCCGTGAGGAAGGTCTGCCAGGCGGCGCCGTCGACGCAGCGGACGCCGACCGTGGTCTTGCCGGCCAGTCGCGCGCCGGGCGGCAGGAAGCCGGTCATCTGGTTGCACGGTTCGAGCGTGCGCCGCGCATCGGGCGGCGAGACGGTGACGACCGCGGTCGCGCCGCGCACGGCCAGTGCGGGCGCGAGTGCTTCGAGCAGCGTTTCGCGAGCGACCGATTCCGGCGTGGCGGCGAGCACGTCGAACGAACAGGCGACGAGCAGCCACGCCGCCCACCGCGCCCGGAGTCGCTTCGTGCTGACAATGCGCGGTACTCGTGATCGTGGGGAGTTCATGGCGGCACGCGGTTCGGTCGGTGGCGTATTGAAGCGCAGAGGCCGGGATCGCGTTCGATCGAATTGAAAGGATTTCTCCGGTCTTCTCGCTCGATCGTGGCCTGCACGTCACGCACAGACTTGCGCCATCCGAAAAGGTCCGTCCGCCTCGTCCCACGTATCGCCATTGACCATGAACGCACTTGACGCCGCATTCCGCTTCAATGAGACCGCTCTCAAGATCGGTGGCCAGCGCCAGCAGGTCATCGCGTCGAACATGGCCAACGCGGACACGCCCGGCTTCAAGGCGAGCGACGTCAACTTCGCGGATGCGCTGGCGCGAGCTACCGGCGAGACCGGCTCGAAGCCGCTCGCCGCGGCCGTCTCGCTCAGCACCACGCGGGCGGGCCACATCGACAACGGCGGCGGTGCCGGTGCGCTCGTGCTGTCGACCGCCGACCTGGGAAATCGCAACGCCACGCAGCCGTCGATCGACGGCAACACGGTGGACATGGACGCGGAGCGCGCTGCGTTCGCGGACAACACCGTGCGCTACGAGGCGTCGTTCTCGTTCCTGAACCACCAGATCAAGTCGCTGATGTCGGCGATCACCGGCTGAAGGAGTTCGTCATGGCCATGAACGATGTCTTCCGCATCTCGTCGTCGGCGCTGACCGCGCAGTCGCTGCGGCTCAACACGACCGCCAGCAACCTCGCCAACGCCGAGAGCGCGGCTGGACCCGACGGCAAGGTTTATCGCGCTAAGCAGGTCGTCTTCCAGGCCGACCCGCTGACCGGAACCGGTGGCGCCGCGCGTCCCGAGAGCGCGGGCGTCACGGTGGCGCGCGTGGTCGAGGACAACGCGGCGCCACGCAAGAACTACGACCCCAAGCATCCGCTGGCGGACGCCGACGGCTACGTGAGCATGCCCAATGTCAACGTGGTCGACGAGATGGTCAACATGATCTCGGCGTCGCGCTCGTACCAGGCCAACGTCGAAGTGATGAACACCGCGAAGACGCTGATGTTGAAGGCGCTCACGCTGGGCAACTAAAAGCGGGCAACCAAGGATCCAAATCATGTCCCTCGACTTCTCCGCCATCACCGCCGCTTCGGCCACGCCGCTCACGACGGGCACGTCGACGACCGGCACGTCGTCGACGGCCAAGAGCTCCGACTCGGCCGTCGGCAGCCAGGACTACTTCCTGAAGCTGCTGGTCGCGCAGATGAACAACCAGGATCCGCTGAACCCGATGGACAGCGCGCAGATGACGAGTCAGCTCGCGCAGCTCAACACGGTCCAGGGCATCAACAAGCTGTCGACCCAGCTCGACACGCTGCTCGGCGACGTGACGTCGTCGCAGTCGCTGCAGGCGTCGTCGCTGGTCGGCCACAACGCGCTGGTCCCCGGCACGACGCTGGCGCTGGCCAATGGCCAGGCCGTGGGTGGCGTGAGCCTCGCGGGCGACGTCGACAAGCTGGCCATCACGGTCAAGGACGGCTCGGGCACGGTGGTTCACACGGCCGAACTCGGCAAGCAGTCGGCAGGGCTCGTCAACTTCGTATGGGACGGCACCACCGACACGGGAACCGCTGCCGCTGCCGGGACCTACAGCTTCACCGCCGCGGCCTCGCTCGCCAGCAGCAAGGTCGTGGCCGACACGCTCTCCTTCGGCCAGGTCTCCAGCGTGACGCCGGGCAGCAACGGCGCGACAGTCTTCGTCACCGGCGTCGGCAACGTCGCTCTCCCGCAGGTCAAGCAGATCTTCTGATTCACCCCTTTCGCGCACGCGTATTCAACCCATTCGGGCAAGGAGCATTCGATGGCATTCGAACAAGGTCTATCCGGACTCTCGGCCGCGGCCAAGAACCTCGACGTGATCGGCAACAACGTCGCCAACGTCAACACCGTCGGCTTCAAGCAGTCCGCCGCCCACTTCGCCGATATCTACGCAACGGCCGGTGGCCTGGTCGGCGGGACGACGCCGGGCATCGGCGTGCAGGTCTCGGCGATCACGCAGTCGTTCGCGCAGGGCTCGCTGACCGCGACCTCGAATCCGCTCGACTTGGCGATCAACGGCTCGGGCTTCTTCCGCCTGTCGGACAACGGGGCGATCAACTTCAGCCGCAACGGTCAGTTCCATCTGGACAAGACCGGCTACATCGTCAACGACAACGGCAACCGACTGACCGGTTTTCCGGCGGGTCCGGAAGGTATCCTGCCGACGGCATCGCCGACCGACCTGCTGATCTCGCAAGCCGACGTGACGCCGAAGCCGACTTCCGCCATCGCCGCGACCGTCGGCCTCGATTCGCGCGCGGCCGCGATCACGACGACGTTCAACCCGACCGACTCGACGACCTACAACTTTGCGACCTCGACGTCGGTCTACGACTCGCTCGGCAACTCGCACGCGCTGGCGATGTACTTCGTGCCTAACGGTCCCAACGCACAGGGCAAGAACACCTGGAACGTCTACGCGACCAACGACGGTACCGCCATCAACGGCACGAATCCGGTCGGCAAGGTCACTTTCGGCAGCGACGGCCTGATCGACACCACGTCGACGACGCTGCCGTTCAACGTCACGACCCCGATCAGCGGCGGCGCGACCACCCCGCTCGCGCTGACGCTCGACATGACCGGCTCGACGCAGTTCGGCACGAGCTCCGGCGTCAACCAGTTGACCCAGAACGGCTTCACGTCGGGTCGCCTGTCGAGTTATTCGGTGTCAAACGACGGCGTCATCCTCGGCCGTTACACCAACGGCCAGACCAAGCCGCTCGCCCAGGTCGCGCTCGCCAACTTCACGTCGCCCGAAGGCCTCGCATCGCTCGGCAACAACGTGTGGGCCGAGTCGTTCAAGTCGGGTCCGCCGCTGGTCGGTCCGCCGGGTACGGCGAGCCTCGGCGCGCTGCAGTCCGGGACCGTCGAAGAGTCGAACGTGGACCTCACGGCGCAGCTCGTCGACATGATCACGGCACAGCGCAACTACCAGGCCAACGCGCAGACCATCAAGACGCAGGACGCGCTGATGCAGACGCTGGTCAACCTGCGTTGATCGCATGAACTTCTGACCGGATCACTTCCATGGATCGTCTCGTCTACACCGCGATGTCGGGCGCCAAGAGCATGCTCGACCGGCAGTCGATGGTCGCGAACAACCTCGCGAACGCATCGACGCCCGGCTTTCGCGCCGACGTCGCGCTGTATCGGGCAATCCCGGTCGAAGGGCCGGGCATGGCCTCGCGCACTTCGGTGCTCCAGTCCACGCCAGGCACCGACTTCACCAGCGGTCCGCTGATCGAGACGGGCCGTGCGCTCGATGTCGCGATCACCGGCAAGGGCTGGATCGCGGTCGAAGCTGCCGACGGCGGTGAAGCCTACACCCGGGCCGGCAGCTTCGAGATCAACGCCGAAGGAACCCTGGTCACGCAGGGTGGGCAGAACGTGCTCGGTGATGGCGGCCCGATCTCGGTGCCACCCAACACCACGGTCGCCATCGGACGGGACGGCACCGTGTCTGGCGTCCCGACGGCGCCCCCGCGGACCGCCGCGACCGTGCTCGGTCGCATCAAGCTGGTCGACCCCGACGAAGCATCGCTGACCAAGGGGGTCGACGGACTGTTCCGGATGAAGGACGGCAGCACCGCCGACCTCAGCGAGACCGTACGCGTGACGGCCGGCGCGGTCGAAGGAAGCAACGTCAATCCCGCATCGGCGATGGTCGACATGATCGCGATCGCGCGCCAGTTCGAGATGCAGATGAAGATGATCCAGAACGGCGAAGAGAACGACAAGGCGGCCACGCAGCTGCTCAACGCGGGTTGAGCGAAAGCTCGATCTGGCACGCGAAAGTCCCTTTTCCTTTCGCTTCGAAACGACCTATCCGGTTTTAGTCTTTCGGTATCGGTGGGTCGAACCCACCTCCTCCCCAACCCTCCCCTTGAAGGGGAGGGAGAAGTCCACCAGGACACCGCTCATGATCCGCTCCCTCTACATCGCCAAGACCGGTCTCGACGCTCAGCAGACGCAGCTCGATGTCATCTCGCACAACCTGGCCAACGTCAGCACGTCGGGCTTCAAGCGGTCGCGGGCCGTGTTCGAGGACATGCTGTACCAGACCACGCGTGAGGCCGGCGCGCAGTCGACGCAGCAGACCACGCTGCCATCGGGCCTGCAGATCGGTACCGGTGCGCGCGCCGTCGCGACGACCCGCATCCACACGCAGGGCAACCTGTCGCAGACCGGCAACGCGCTCGATCTCGCGATCCAGGGCGACGGCTTCTTCCAGTTGCAGCAGCCGGACGGCACCACGGGCTACTCGCGCGACGGCTCGTTCCATCGCGACGCGCAGGGCCAGATCGTGAACTCCAATGGTCTCGCGCTGCAGCCGGCACTGACCGTGCCCGCCACCGCGCTGGCGGTGACGATCGGCCAGGACGGCACCGTGACCTACACGACCCAGGGTTCCGCGGCCAGCACCACGCTCGGCACCATCCAGCTCGCGACTTTCATCAATCCGGCCGGCCTCTCGGCGCAGGGCGACAACCTCTACACGGAGACCGCGGCCTCGGGCACGGCTTCGACGGGCACCGCCGGAACCAACGGCCTCGGCCTGCTCAACCAGGGCTACGTCGAGACGTCGAACGTCAACGTGGCGGAAGAGCTGGTGAACATGATCCAGACCCAGCGCGCCTACGAGCTCAACTCGAAGGCGATCACGACGTCGGACCAGATGCTGCAGCGTCTGACGCAACTGTGATCGCAAGCGACGCGCGCCGCGGCCCGAATGTCATCCCGGCGACGGCCGTGACCTAATTTTTCGACACACCATCATGAAATTCAAATTCGGCCCCGGCCTCCGTCGGGGTGACATAGTCGGAGCAGCAGCGCTGATGCTGCTGTCCGGGTGCGGTGCGTTGCGCACCGTCGAGATCAACCAGCCGCTGACGGCCCGTCCCGCACCCGTGGTCGCGGTGCCCGGCGCGCAGACCGGCGGCGCGATCTTCCAGACCGTCAACTACCAGCCGCTATTCGAGGACCGACGTGCACGCAACATCGGCGACACGCTGATCATCGTGCTCAACGAGAAGCTGCAGGCGAGCAAGCAGTCGGGCAGCAACGTCGACAAGTCGGGCAGCACGTCGCTCAGCATCCCGACCCTCACCGGCAACCTGCCGCTCAAGTTCCTCCAGGGCACCAGTGCCGCGGCCAGCTCCGAGAACAAGTTCAGCGGCAAGGGCGACAGCGCGAGCAGCAACGCCTTCACCGGCGTTATCACGGTCACCGTGATCGAGGTGCTCGGCAACGGCAACCTGCTGGTGTCCGGCGAGAAGCAGATCGGCATCAATCAGGGCTCGGAATTCATCCGCTTCTCCGGGGTCGTCAATCCGACCACGGTGATCAACAACAACACGGTGTCGTCGACCCAGGTCGCCGATGCACGCATCGAGTATCGGGGCACCGGCTACATCGACGAAGCGCAGACGATGGGCTGGCTGTCGCGGCTCTTCATGACCGTGTCGCCGTTCTGATGTGCCTGGACCTGAGGCCTCCCGTGACCCTGACCCGCTTCCTCCGCATCCTGTCCGTGCTCGTCTTCGCGGCCGCGGCGACGCTCGGCGTTTCGACCGCGCGGGCCGAGCGCATCAAGGACCTGGTCTCGATCCAGGGCGTGCGCACCAACCAGCTGGTCGGCTACGGCATCGTGTTCGGACTCGACGGCACCGGCGATCAGACCACGCAGACCCCGTTCACCGTGCAGAGCATCGCGTCGATGCTTTCGCAGATGGGCAACAACCTGCCTCCCGGGACGAACCTTCAGCTCAAGAACGTCGCTGTCGTGATGGTCACCGCGACACTGCCGGCGTTCGCGCGACCCGGACAGACGATCGACGTCACGATCTCGTCGATGGGCAACGCCAAGAGCCTGCGCGGCGGCACGCTGGTGATGACGCCGCTCAAGGGCGCCGACAGCCAGGTCTACGCGGTCGCGCAGGGCAACATCCTGCTCGGCGGCGCGGGTGCATCCGCGGCCGGCAGCAAGGTGCAGATCAACCAGTTGAACGCCGGTCGAATCCCGGCTGGTGCGACGGTCGAACGATCGGTGGCCACGTCGATCGGGCAGGGCGACTTCGTCAATCTCGAACTGGCCGATACCGACTTCGCGAATGCGCAGGCGGTGGCCGTCGCCATCAACCGCGCCGTGCCCGGCAGCGCGTCGCTGCTCGACGGACGCGTCATCCAGGTTCGTGCGCCAACCGCCTCCAGCGATCGCGTCGTCTTCCTCGCGGGACTGCAGGACCTCGACGTGACGCTGTCGAAGCCGCCGGCGCGCGTGATCATCAACGCACGCACCGGCTCGGTCGTGATGAACCAGTCGGTCAGCCTGCAGGCCAGCGCGGTCGCGCATGGCAACCTGTCGGTGACGATCAGCGCCGACAACAGCATCAGCCAGCCCAATGCCTTCGGGCAAGGCCAGACCGTCGGCGTCACGAACGCGCAGATCTCGGTCAAGTCGGACAAGGGCGAACTCGTCAACCTCGCGGCCAGCGCGAAGCTGACCGATGTCGTCAAGGCGCTCAACGCGATCGGCGCGACGCCGCAGGACCTGCTGTCGATCTTGCAGGCCCTGAAGGCGGCCGGTGCCTTGCGCGCCGAGCTCGAGGTGATCTGAGATGGGCCTCGTCGCGAACAGCGCGCTGCTAACCTCGACCGCAGGGTCGTCGTCCACCGGCAGCTTCGATCCGCGCGGGCTCGATGCGCTGAAGCTGTCCGCGAAGAACAGCGACGCGACGTCGACCCGGAAGGTCGCGCAGCAGTTCGAGTCGATGTTCCTGTCGATGATGCTGAAGAACATGCGGGCCACGTTGCCGGGCAGCGATCCGCTCGCAAACGACGCCTCGAAGATGGCGACCGACATGTACGACCAGCAGCTCGCGACGACAATGAGCAAGGGCAAGGGCATCGGCCTCGCCGATGCGCTGGTCGCGCAGATCGAACGCGCGCAGGGCAAGAAGCCGGACGCGCCGGCGGACACGACGAAGAGCACGCTCGATGGATCGCCGTCGGCGATGCCGCTGACGATGACGCGCGTCAAGGCGATGTCGCTACCCGGGACCGGCATCGCGATCCCGCTGTCGACCGACACACCGGTCACGACCGCTCCGGCCACGACGTCGGCCACGCCGATCCACCGCGACTTCGTGGACCGCTTCAAGGATGCCGCCGTGGCCGCGGCCGAAGCCACCGGCCTGCCGGCCAAGGTGATCCTCGGTCAGGCGGCGCTCGAGAGCGGCTGGGGCAAGCACGAGGTGCGCGACACGAGCGGCACCGGCAGCTTCAACCTGTTCGGCATCAAGGCCGGTCCGAGCTGGACCGGGGCCACCGTGGACGCGGTCACGACCGAAGTCGTCAACGGCGTCGCGCAGAAGGTCGTGCAGAAATTCCGGGCCTATGCGTCCTATGCCGATTCGTTCATCGACTACGCGAAGATGGTCGCCAACAACCCGCGCTACGAGAAGGCGATGCAGGCGGCCGGCGACGCGATGAAGTACGCGAGCGAAATGGGCAAGTCGGGCTATGCCACTGATCCGAACTACGGCAGGAAGCTTGCGAGCGTGCTGTCGGGCCCGCTGAGCAAGCTGCTGTGAGGTTCGCCGGCCATTCCAGTTTGATCGTCGGCTGCCGATACAGAATGCAGATGCGAAGAAGCACGAGAGGTGACCTGTGAGCTTGATCGGAATCGGACTGTCGGCGTTGCGCGCAGCGCAGACGGGCCTGGCCACGACCGGGCACAACATCGCCAACGTCAACACGCCGGGCTATTCGCGCCAGGACACGATCCTGACCCCGTCGAACGCACTCTTCAGCGGCAACGGATACGTGGGGCAGGGCGTCACGGTCTCGACCGTGCGGCGCGTTTACAGCGACTACCTGACGCAATCGTTGCGCGACAGCACCGCGAGCAGTTCGAGCGCCAGCACCTACGCGACCGAGATCTCGCGCGTCGACGGCTATCTCGCCAACTCGTCGTCCAACCTGTCGTCGGCGCAGGACAGCTTCTTCGCGGCCGTGCAGACGGTCGCCAACAATCCGTCCGACTCGGCATCGCGCCAGACCCTTCTGTCGACGGCTCGCACCCTGGCCACGCGCTTCAACGACCTGAGCAACCGCCTGCAGTCGCATGGCGCGGACGTCGATCGCCAGATCGACGACACGGTCGCCAAGGTCAACACGCTGGCCCAGCAGGTCGCGACGCTCAATCGCAGCATCCTCACCGACGGGCGCGACCCGAGCAACAACCAGATCCCGAACGACCTGCTCGACCAGCGCGACGCGCTCGTGCAACAGATCGCCGGTGCGCTCGGCACGACGGCCTTGCCGCAGTCCGACGGGACGGTCAACCTGTTCGCGGGCAACGGCCAGCCGCTGGTCGTGGGCGGCAATGCGAACCTGCTGAGCACGGTCCCCGACGACCAGGACCCCTCGAAGAAGCAGCTGGCGGTCACGATCAACGGACAGGCGCAGCGGATCCAGACCTCGCAGGTCACCGAGGGGACGCTCGGTGGTTTGTTCAAGTTCCGCGACCAGGTCCTCACGCAGGCGAACAACGCGCTGGGGCAGATCTCGATCGGTCTCGGCAACGCGCTCAACGCGCAGAACAAGCTGGGCCAGGACATCAACGGCAGCCCGGGCATCGCGTTGTTCAACGTCGGCTCGCCGACCGTCATCGGCAAGGCGACCAACAGCGCCGGCTCTGGCCTCGCGGTGTCCGTCAGCGATCCCACCCAGCTCACGACCAGCGACTACCGCCTCGATTTCGACGGCACGAACTACAAGCTGACCAACCTCGCCGACAACTCGTCGCGTTCGTACACGAGCCTGCCGCAGAACGTGGACGGCATCACGATCGCGACCAGCGG
>JANXTA010000045.1 GCA_025356395.1 Betaproteobacteria bacterium | reverse complement strand
TCTCGATGCCCGGCGTTCGTGCGCCATCCCGACTGGGTCCATGGCGGCGGCCTGTATCACGTCGGCTGCGACTACCGGCCGATGATCGACAACCTGATGGACCTGACGCACGAGACCTATGTGTACGCGACCAGCATCGGGCAGCCCGAGATCGAGGAGGCGCCGGTCGCGACCTCGTTCGACGGTGACCATGTCGTGACAAGCCGGCACATGGAGAACATTCAGGCGCCGCCGTTCTGGTGCACCGCTCTGCGCGGCAACGGCTTCGCCGACGACGTGCCGGTCGATCCCTGGCAGATCTGTCACTTCGATCCGCCGAGCCGCGTGATGATCGAGATCGGTGTCGCGTACGAGCGCCAGCAGAAGAACCTCACCGAGAAGCCGGAACGCAAGCTGATGACGCTGGCGATGGATGCCGGCGGTATGCACGCGCGACGCGTGCTCGACCGGCTGATCGCCGAGGAACGAGTGGCGCACTAGATTCAAGTCGGCGATCCCCTCGACGGGCTCGCTCATCACAATAGTGAGACCCGGTCATGCGCCACAAGATCATCGACACCCGTCGCCGCGCGCTGGTCGGCGCCACGCTGTCCTCGGCCGTGCTCGGCGTGGTGCCGCGACTTGCACGCGCTGCCGACCCGATCCGTATCGGCGTGATCCTACCGATGTCGGGGCCGTTCGAATCGACCGGCCGCCAGGTCGAGGCGGCGATCAGGCTCTACGTCGCGCGCAACGGCGACACCGTGGCCGGCTGGAAGATCGAACTCATCGTCCGCAATGACACCGGCCTCGCGCCCGAGACCACCAAGCGTTACGTGCAGGAGCTGGTCGTCAAGGACCAGGTCGCCGTGCTGGCGGGCTTCGGCCTCACGCCGCTGACGCTCGCGGCCACGTCGATCATCCCGCAGAAGTCGCCGTACATCGTGCGCACCGGCTTCACGCTCTCGCAGGTGACGCAGCCGCTGGCCGACCGGGCCGCGAAGAACGGCATCAGACGGGTGGTCACGCTGGTCGCCGACTACGGCCCGGGCCTCGATGCCGAGAAGACTTTCGTCAAGCATTTCACCGAAGCCGGCGGAGCGATCGTCGAGTCGATCCGCTCACCGCTGCGTAACCCCGTCTACGCGCCTTTCCTGCAGCGCGCCCGCGACGCGAAGCCCGATGCGCTGTTCGTTTTCGTGCCGTCGGGTGAAGGCACCGGCGTGCTCAAGCAGTTCGTCGATCGCGGTCTCAAGGACGCCGGCATCAAGCTGATCTGCACCGGCGACGTCCTCGGCGACGACCTGCTCGAATCGATCGGCCCCGCGGCGCTCGGTGTCATCAGCTCGCATCACTGCTCCTGCCGCGCACGACTCACTGAAGAACAAGGCGTTCGTCGCGGCCTTCGAGGCAGCTAACAAATGCATGCGCCCGAGCTTCCATGCGGTCGGCGGCTACGACGGCATCCACTTGATCTACACCGCGCTGAAGAAGACCGGCGGCGCGACCGACGGCGATCAACTGATCGCGGCGATGAAGGGCCAGTCGTGGGTCAGCCCGCGCGGCCCGATCACCATCGACGCGACAATCCGCGACGTCGTGCAGACGGCCTACCTGCGCGAGTTGAAGCGGGTCGACGGCAAGCTGGGGAACGTCGAGTTCCACAAGGTCGAAAACGTGCGCGACCCGGGGAGCTGATCGCGGCGGTCCGTCAGAGGTTGGCGGCCGTGGCGTCGTGGCTGACGTCCACGTCGACCTTCGCCCGCACGGTGCGATGGCGCGCGTCCTCGACGTCGATCGCGAAACGATCGTTGCCGGCGAAGTCGACGTTGGGAACGTAGAACACCTGCAGCCCATCGAGCTTCGTGCCGGCGCACGCCTCGTTGCCGACACGATTCTCGACGACGGTGACGACGCCCGGACGCTGTTCGACGCGGCCGTTGGCGGGCGCGGCGACCACCTTGACGGTCTGCACGTGGCGCAGCTTGCAGTCCGCGTCGAACTCCGCGAAGCCGCGGATCAGGACCTCGCGTCCCGCCGCAGTCTTCCGCGACAGTGCTTCGTCCGCGCTCACGGTACGGTCGACCGCCACGAAACCCGATCCTCCGAGCACGACGAGCAGCAGCACGCGGACTCGCAACGGCGTCGTGGAGGATTTCATGCGAACTCCCGGATGAAAGAGGATCAGTGCTGCGCCGTGCGACGGCGCGACGTCCAGCCCATCAGGCCGAGTCCGCCCACGATCAGCGCGAGGGTCTCGGGTTCGGGGACTGCACCGACCTCGAAAGCCGCGATACGTTGCAGCGTCTGCGCATCTGCGGCACTGATGCCGAGATCGCGTGCGGCCTGGTCGTTGGCGCCGAGGACCATCGGATTGACGCCGGTGATTGTGCCGAACTGCACGAGCGCGTCGAGGTAGGAGCCGTACTTGCCCGCATGCAGGTAGTCGCTCCACCACAAATTCATCAGGTCGCCCGCTGCATCGGGCACGAAGACGCCGTTGGCGTCGTAGAAGCCGCTGGTCTTGACGAGGCCGTTGTCGAACGCGAACTGGAAGGCGTCGCCGACCGGGATCACGCCCGCGAATCTCGGATTGGTCGCCAGCTTCGCGAAGAAGTCGGCGTGCAGGTCGGCGGTCATCGCCGCGAGCGTCGGGTAGTACAGCGTCTCGGCCCGGCCGGCCGCCGAGGTGTCGACGATCGGGCTGCCGGTCGGTGACGTGGTGTCCGGTGTGGTGATCAGGTGCGCGTAGACCATGTCGGGTCGCGCCCAGGTCTCGGTCAGGAAGACCTTGGTGTTCGCGTCGGCATTCGGATTGGCGGCGATGTTGCGCGTGGTGTTGCAGCTGCCCGCCGACAGGCCGGTGGCCGTGCACGCGGCGAGGCTGCCGAACAGCGTCGATTCCTTGTAGCTCTGCGCCGCGCCGTTGTGGATGAAGCGCTCGAACTGATCTGCGTACGCGTTGAAGTTCGCGAGGTTGGCGTTCTTGCCCTTGCCGGCCGGCAGCGCGGCGTCGCTCTGTTCCTGCAGCACGACGACATTCCACTTCTGCGTCGCCACGTTCTCGCGCAGCGTCCAGTCGCTGTTGGCGCTGTCGAGGAACTGGCCGCGCAGCGAAGCCGCGTTGCGCGCCGAGATCGACACGTCGTAGTTGAGGCCGACCTCGTCGGTGAACCGCTTGAAGATGCCCGGCACGCCACCCCAGGGATGTTGCTCCCAGGGGTTGGTGCCGGTCTGGTTGACTGCCTGGAAGGCCGCGGTCAGGTCATGCACCTTGGACGCGTTGTAACTCATCACCGGGTCGAGGCGCCCGAAGGTATAGCTGTTTCCGACGAAGAGGATCTTGATGGGATCGGCGTGCGCCGCCGTGCACAGACTGGCTGCGGCGACCAGCGCCAGCAGGGCGATGCGTTTCATGCGGTCTCCGTCTCTTCTTGTGTCAGCCACGCGAAAGCGAGTTCACGCGAGGACGAAGTATTGCACCGCGCCTGTCGGGCGACGAGATCGTCGTGCGCTTGTCGCGTGCCGACAACGGTCTGCATCGTGTCGCGGGGATGCGGGACGATGCGACTCCCAGAATTCGAGGAGAGAGCGATGACCAACACCCGCGTACCGGAGGGGTTCGGCCCCATCTTTCGGAGCAGCCCCGTGCTCGATGCGCTGGGCCACTTCTACAGCCGCGGCGAAGGCGAGACCCTGGCGCTGGGGCTGCTGGTATCGGCCAACCACGTCAACTCGCGCGACATGCTGCACGGGGGCGTGATCGCCACCTTCGCCGACGTGGGAATGGGCTATCTGATGGCGTTCGGGGTCACGCCCCCGCAGCGCATGGTCACCGTGAGCCTGAACGTCGACTTCATCGGCACCGCGCACCTCGGGGACTGGATAGCCCTGACGATGGACCCGCCGCACATCGGGTCGCGGATCGCGATGGCCCACGCGCGATTGATGGCCGGCGAGCGTCAGGTGGCCCGCGCCAGCGCGGTGTTCTCGATCACGCCGTGACCGGCGACGTCAGCCTGCCGCGGCGTCCTGGTCCAGGATCCACAGCATGCCGCCGACCGGCTGGATGCGCGCCGCGGGGAGCGACTCGTCGCCGCCGAGGACCCGCTGCGCGATGGCGCGCTTGGCTTTGCCGCTGACGAGGAACAGCAGCGCGTGGGTCGACTCCAGGACCGGATAGGTCAGCGTGATGCGGATCGGCGCCGTGGCGTTGTCGGTCCGTACCGGCACCACCCACGCGTCGCGCTCGTCGAGCGCCAGCGTGCCGGGGAACAGCGATGCGGTGTGGCCGTCCTCGCCGAGGCCGAGCATCACGACGTCGAACAGCGGCTTGTCGTCGTGCAGTCGGTCACCGCCGTTCAGCGCGTGCAGCGTGGTGGCGTAGAGCTCCGCAGAAACGTGCGCGCGCTCGAAGGCCTCGTCGGTCGCGCCACCCGCATCGCCGGGGATCGGATAGACGTGCGACGCCGGCACGTCGACGTGATCGAGCAGCGCCTCGCGCGTCATGCGGGCGTTGCTCGCCGGGTCGCCCTCGGCCACGAAGCGTTCGTCGCCCCAGACCAGATGCAGCGCGTTCCATTCGATACGATCGCGCCACGGATGCTGCGCGAGACGCGCGAAGACCGCTTTTGGCGTCGAGCCGCCGGACAGAGCGATCACCGCGCGACCGCGTCGCTGCACCGCATGCGCGATCTGCTCGATCAGCCATTCGGCCGCGCGCGTCGCGAGCGATGCCGCATCCGGAACCACTTCGACCGCATGGCGATGGACGTTGCTCATGGTGTCTCCTTGACCGCACGCGGCAGGACGAAGTCCCGCACCGCCTTCGCGAAACCCTCGTCGCGATTGCTCGCAGTGACCGCGTCGGCCGCGCTCCTGACGTCGTCGGGCGCGTTGCCCATCGCGATCGAGAAGCCCGCGATCTCCAGCATCGCGAGGTCGTTGGCCATGTCGCCGATGGCGGCCATGTGATCCAGCGACAGTCCCGCGTGCCCGGCGATCGCCCGCAGCGCGTTGCCCTTGTTGGCTTTCGCATGCGTGACGTCGAGGTAGTAGGACTGCGAGCGCAGCGCGCGTGCATCGGTCGACAGCAGCGGCGCGAGCGCGGTCTCGGCCCTTTCGAGCAATGCCGCGTCCGCGGTACTGCCGACGATCTTGCCGATGCCGGTCACGCCGTCCAACGCCTTCAGCACCGTGGGCGCGAAGCCCACCGTGTGCTGTTCGTGCGCGACGTAGTGACCGTCGGGATCGACCAGCAACCAGTCGTCGAGCGTGAACACCCAGACATCGATGCCCATCGATGCGAAGAGGTCGAGCGCGATGCGGGCATCGGCATCGCCTAGCGGCTCGAACGAGAGGACCGTGAGGTCGGCGTCGAGCAGGGCGCCGCCGTTGAAGGCGGCGGCCGCCGGTCGACGACGACCATCGGTATCGGGCTGGATGCCGAGCGCCTCGGCCACGCCGGCCAGTCCGCGCGGCGGCCGGCTGCTGACGAACGCGAACCCGATGCCTGCGTCCTTCAGCGCGTGCACCGCATCGCGCGCGTCGGGCGTGATGGTCTTGTCGGGCGTGACCAGCGTGCCGTCGACATCGGAGACGAGGAAGCGGATCACGCGAGATCGCGCCAGCGGCGTCCGTCGCGCATCAACAATTCGTCCGCTGCGGTCGGCCCGTTGCTGCCGGCCTTGTAGTCGACGATGGCGCCATAGCCCTTCCCCCAGGCATCGAGGATCGGTTGCACCGCGGCCCAGCCGCCTTCGATGTTGTCCGCCCGCTGGAACAGCGTGGCATCGCCCGTCATGCAGTCGTAGATCAGCGTCTCGTAGCCGGTGTTGGGCTGCGCCTCGAAGTAGTCGCTGTACTTGAAGTTCATCTTGACGCCCGAGATCGCGAGCTGCTGTCCGGGCACCTTGGCCTGGAAGTTCATCGAGATGCCTTCTTCGGGCTGCACGTGGAGGATCAGTTCGTTGGGCGGCTGCACGGCCTGCGGCAAATCGCGGAACAGCGCGTACGGCACCTGCTTGAAGCGGATCGCGATCTCGGTCTTCCGCGTCGCCAGCGCCTTGCCGGTGCGCACGTAGAACGGCACGTCGGCCCAGCGCCAGTTGTCGATCATCAGCTTCATCGCGACGTAGGTCTCGGTCGTCGAGTCGCGCTTGACATCGGGCTCGTCGCGATAGTTCTTCACGCGCTTGCCCTGCACCGTGCCGGCCAGGTAGCGACCACGCACGGTGTTGTCGGCCGCCTCGCGGGCCGGCAGTTGACGGATCGCCTGGATCACCTTGGCCTTCTCGCTGCGGACCGCGTCGGCCGAGAAGGAATTGGGCGCCTCCATCGCGCACATGGCCAGCAACTGGAACATGTGGTTGGGCACCATGTCGCGCAGTGCCCCGGTCGACTCGTAGAACGATCCGCGGCCCTCGACGCCGACCGTCTCGCTCGCGGTGATCTGCACGTGGTCGATGTGCTGGCGATTCCACAGCGGCTCGAAGAAACCGTTGGCGAAGCGCAGCACCATGATGTTCTGCACCGTCTCCTTGCCGAGGAAGTGATCGATGCGGAACACCTGGTCCTCGTGCAGCACCTTGAGGATGGTCTTGTCGAGCGCCTTCGCCGACGCGAGGTCGTGGCCGAAGGGCTTCTCGATAATCAGCCGACGCCAGCCGTTCTTGGTCTGCTTGAGCAGTTGCGACGCGGCGAGCTGGTTGATGGTCGGCTCGAACAGCGACGACGCGATCGCCAGATAGAAGATGACGTTGCCGATGCCGGGGTCCTTGCCGCCCGAAGACTGGCGCAGCGACCCGATCAGGTTGTTGAGGTCGGCGTACGAGGCCGGGTCTTCCAGATCGGCAGCCAGGTAGTGGATGCGTTCGCGCAGGAAGTCCCACTTGCCCGGCTCGACCGACACGCCGTCGGTTTTGGCGTCGAATTCGCCGCCGGTCTCGGCGAAGCGTTCCTTGATCGACGTCGTGAGGTCGGCGCGGAACTGTTCGTCGGACATCGGGCGACGCGACACGCCGATGACGCGGAAGCCCGGATCGATCGAGCCGGCGCGCACGAGGTTGTAGAGCGCGGGCATCAGCAAGCGATGCGTCAGGTCGCCTGACGCACCGAAGATCACCAGCGTGCAGGGCGGGGCCGGCGGCGCATCGACGTGATCGATCAGGTGCGCGGGTTGCGAGGCCGCGGTCTTCTTCGACGCGCCCTTCTTGCTTGCAGTCTTGCCGGTCATCCCTTCTTCACCCCTTCCATGTGGCCGCCGAACTGGTTGCGCATCGCGGACAGCAGCTTGTCGGCGACCGTGTGATCGCGGCGCGAGCGGAAACGCGCGTAGAGCGAGGCCGACAGCACGTTGACCGGCACCTCCTCCTCGATCGCGGCGTCGAGCGTCCAGCGGCCCTCGCCGGAGTCGGCCACTTCGCCGGTGAACGCGGACAGCGTCGCGTCTTCGGCGAGAGCGATCGAGGTCAGGTCGAGCAGCCACGACGCGACCACGCTGCCGCGCCGCCAGACCTCGGCGATGTCGGCCGTGTTGAGGTCGTAGCGCTCGGCCTCGGGCAGCTTGGTCGACGACTTGTTGGCGAGGATGTCGAAGCCTTCGGCATAGGCCTGCATGAGCCCGTACTCGATGCCGTTGTGGATCATCTTCACGAAGTGGCCGGAGCCCACCGGACCACAGTGCAGGTAGCCCTGCTCGGCGCGTGGATCGAGGTCGGTGCGGCCTTCGCGATGCTTCGTCTTCTCGGTCGTTCCAGCGCCCGGCGCCAGCGACGCGAGGATCGGATCGATGCGATCGACGGCCGCGTCGTCGCCGCCGATCATCATGCAATAGCCGCGCTCGCGGCCCCACACGCCACCCGACGTGCCGACGTCGACGTAGTGGACGCCGTCCTTCTTCAGCTCGACCGCGCGGCGGATGTCGTCTTTGTAGAACGTGTTGCCGCCGTCGATCACGATGTCGTCGGCTGCAGCATCGGCCGCAGCGTCGCGATGGTGTCCTCGGTGATCTTGCCGGCCGGCAACATGAGCCAGATCGCGCGCGGCTGCGTCAGCTTCGACACGAAGTCCGGCAGGTCCGATGCGCCGGTCATGTGATCGGTGACGAGCTTGTCGATGGCTGCGGTGTCGCGGTCGAACACCACGCAGTCGTGGCCCTTCTCGGTCAGCCGCCGGGCAATATTGCCGCCCATGCGCCCCAGTCCCACGATGCCCAATTGCATGACGACTCCTGGTAAGTGATTCAGAACACGAGTTCGGGTGGCGTGACGGCGCCTTCCTTGGCGCCGACGGTGTCGCTCTTCGCGTCAGCCGCCATGCACGCGGCTCGCGACAGGCCGAGCGCGGCGTTGATCAGGGCGACGTGCGAGAACGCCTGCGGGAAGTTACCGAGTTGTCGCTTGGCGACCGGATCGTATTCCTCGGCCAGCAGGCCGACGTCGTTGGCGATCGACAACAGGCGCTCGAACAGCGTGGTCGCCTCGTCGCCCCGACCCTGCAGTCGCAGGATGTCGACCATCCAGAAGCTGCAGGCGAGGAAGACGCCTTCGCCGGCCGGCAGGCCGTCCGCATCGCCATCGGTGTTGTAGCGGCTCACCAGTCCGTCGACGACGAGTTCCTTCTCGATCGCGGCCACGGTGCCGATCATCCGCGGATCGTTCGCCGGCAGGAAGTCGACCATCGGGATCAGCAGCAGGCTGGCATCGAGGGCCTTCGCGCCATAGCTCTGCACGAACGTGTTGCGCTCGACGTCGAAGGCCTTCTCGCAGACCTCGTCGTGGACCAGGGCGCGCAGCGCACGCCATTTGTCGACCGGGCCTTCGAGCTTGAATTTCTCGGCGGAACGGATAGCGCGATCGAACGCGGTCCACGCCATGACCTTGGAGAACGTGAACTGCTTCGCGCCGTCGCGCGGTTCCCAGATGCTCATGTCGGGCAGGTGCCAGACGGTCTCGAGGTGCGCGAGCAGCCGGAGCTGGAACGGCCACGCGGCATCGTCCTCGTCGAGACCGCCGAGCCGTGCGTAGTGCAGCGCGCCAATCACCTGGCCGTAGACGTCGAGCTGCAACTGGTTGGACGCGGCGTTGCCGATGCGCACCGGCTTCGAGTGTTCGTAGCCGGGCAGGCAGTCGATTTCCCACTCCTCGAGGCGCTGTTCGCCCGCGAGGCCGTACATGATGCGCAGCTGCGAAGCGTCGCCCGCGACGGCGCGTTCGAGCCACATGCGCCACGCCTTCGCTTCCTCGTAGTAGCCGGCGTTCATCAGCGCGAACAGCGTCAGCGTCGCGTCGCGCAGCCAGCAGTAGCGGTAGTCCCAGTTGCGCACGCCGCCGAGCTTCTCGGGCAGCGAGGTGGTGGGGGCGGCGACGATGCCGCCGGTCGGGCCGAATGTCAGGGCCTTCAGGACCATCAGCGAGCGACGCACGATGTCGGTGTAGGGGCCGGCATCCACCGCGCGCGTCCCCCAGCGTTCCCAGAAGTCGACCGTGTCGCGCAGCGCGGCTTCACCGTCGACGGCCCCGGGCAACGGCAGATGCGACGCGCAATGGGTCAGCACAAAGGCGACGCGCTCGCCGGCCACGACGTCGAACTCGGCGACGGTCTGCATGCCTTCGCCTTCGAGCGGGAAAGGCGCGCGCAGCGTGATCATGCTGGGACCGGCGATCGCGCGGATGCCGTGCGTGTCGTCGGGCAGTTTAGTGACCCACGGCGTCGTCGAGCCGTAGTTGAAGCGCACGCTGGTCTGGGTGCGCATCGCGACCCTGCCCGCCAGGCCTTCGACGATGCGCACGATGTGCGTGATGCCGTCGTCGCGCGGCGGCATGAAGTCAATCACTTTAACGCGGCCGCCGGACGTCTCGAACGTTGTCTCGAGAATCAGTGTGTGGTCGTTGTACTGGCGGGTGGCGACGACTTCGACGCCGTTGCCGGCCTGGCTCGGCGCGATGCGCCAGTGACCGTTGCGTTCGTCGCCGAGCAGCGCGGCGAAGCAGGCCGCGCCATCGAATCGCGGGACGCAGAACCAGTCGATGCTGCCGTTGCGCGCGACGAGAGCCGCGGTCTGGCAGTCGCCGATCAGGGCGTAGTCTTCAAGGGGGAGGGACATCGAGGGAGCTTTGCAAAATTGCGCCTGGATGACCGGCGCGAGCGGGACGACAGTCTCGACCGACTCGCCCCGTCACCGCAAGTTCGTA
>JANXTA010000029.1 GCA_025356395.1 Betaproteobacteria bacterium | reverse complement strand
ACGGAAAGACTCGGCCGTCGCCTTCCTGCAAAACGCCGTTGCTCACTACGCCGCGCTCGGCGTGCGCATCGAGCGCTTGCTGACCGACAACGGCTCCGCGTATCGATCGAAGCTGTTCGCCAAGGTGTGCCTGGCTCTCGGCATCAAGCACAGCTTCACCCGACCGTATCGACCGCAAACCAACGGCAAGGCCGAGCGCTTCATCCAGACTTGCCTGCGCGAATGGGCAGACGTCCGCAGCTACGACAACAGCGCTGAGCGCACCGCGTTGCTGCCGGCCTTCGTCAACTTCTACAACGCGAGACGACCGCACTCCGCTCTCGGCTTCAGACCTCCAGCCTCGCGACTCGGCCAGAACAACCTATTGCAACTCGACATCTAGTCCCTGTCGGCAGTATTCCTTCTCCCAGCGGGAGAAGGAACTGCGTTCCCTTCGTGTTGGGGGCGCCGGTTTCTTCAAGCCCCCCGGGCTTCCGCCGACAGTTCCCGGAAGTCGTCGATCCACTCCTGCAGCTTGGCGACCGCCCTGGCTCGCTGCTGCGGCGTCGCGAGGTTGTGGATCCGCGAGTTCATCCCGTCGGTCGCCCGGTGCAACGAGTCCACGAAGGCCCGCTTCGCCGGGTCGGGGCTCTGGTCGAAACGTTCGGCCACGCCTCTCAACATCGCGACGACCGCCTCGCGTGACGGCTTCTCGCGTTCGACGCGCTTGAGCAGGTCGATGATGTCGCTCTCGCGACGCTGACGCTCGGACAGCAGGATGGCGTTGTCGAGCGGCCGCGCGTCCGAGAACTGGCGGATCGCGATCCTCTGTTCCTTGCTGAAGCTGCCGTACCACTCCTCGACACGCTCGAGCGTCTTCGTGTAGCGGGCCTCCTGACGCTTCTCGAGGTCTCCCTTGAGGTAGTCCTTGCGGAAGACCGCATCGTCGTCGGCGAACTTGTCCTGCAGCGCCCTGATGTTGTCCGGCGTGAGGCGCAACGCGATGTCCGCGATGTCGGGCATCGCATGATCGACGGTGGCGTAGGCGCGACGACGCATCTGTTCGGCCAGCGTCGTCACCTCGTCGTCGCTGATCGGCTGGGCCGCTATGCGCTGCAGTTCGGTCGCCAGCGCGGTGTAGTCGGGCAACTGCGTCGTCTTGTGCCAGGCCAGCAAGGCACGCAGCTTCGGCTTGACGAACTCCTTCTGCTCGCTCGTGAGGTCGAGGTAGCGGCTCATCATGAACAGCCCCACCGTATCCCCGTTGCGATAGCCGGTCTTGATCATCCCGCAGGCACTGACGGCGATTGTCGCCACGACCGCGAGGCCCAGGGCGACAGCCCGCTTCAGGCCCATGGAACGCAAACCCTGCGTGCTAAACTTTTTTTCCATTCGCGCTTCCGTTTCCTTCGTCGCCGATCGTGGCAGTCCCGGCGCCTCCTGGCAGCGATCCGATATCAAACAACAAGCGCCGCGATCCCGCCGGCGCGAACCCGCCCGAAGATCGCTCATGAATGTCGTCGTTCTCGCTGCCGGCATGGGCAAGCGGATGAACTCCGCGCTGCCCAAGGTCCTGCATCCCATCGCAGGCCGTCCCATGCTGGCACGCGTGCTCGATACTGCCCGACAACTCCCCGATGCCCGCATCACCGTGGTCATCGGTCATGGCGGCGACCTGGTCCGCAAGACCTTCGACGACCCGGCCCTGCGGTGGGCCGTGCAGGAACCGCAACGCGGCACCGGACATGCGGTGCAGCAGGCGGTCCCGTTCCTCGACAACGGGGCGCGAACCCTAGTGCTGTACGGCGACGTGCCGCTGACGCGCGCTGAAACGCTACGCAGTTTGAGCGATGTGGCCGATGATGGTTCAGCGGCTGCGACAGAAGTGCTCGCCATCCTCACGGTAACGCTGGCGGATCCCACCGGATACGGGCGTATCGTGCGCGATGTGGCCAGCGGCCACATCGAGGCGATCGTCGAGGAGAAGGACGCGACGTCCGCGCAACGCGCGATCACCGAGGTCAACACCGGCATCCTGGTCGCGCCGACCGAGCGCCTCAAGGGCTGGCTGGCCGGGCTCTCGAACGACAACGCGCAGGGCGAGTACTACCTCACCGACATCGTCGCGCTCGCGCGGAAGGACGGGGTCGCCGTCGTCGCGATCCAGCCCGCGCACGTCTGGGAAACGGTCGGCGTCAACAGCAAGGCGCAACTGGTCGAACTCGAACGTCAGGCCCAGGCGAACGAGGCCGAACGGCTGCTCGCGGCGGGCGTCACGTTGATGGACGCGGCGCGCATCGACGTGCGCGGCACGCTCGCCTGCGGACGCGACGTGACCATCGACGTGGGTTGCGTGTTCGAAGGCGACGTGTACCTCGGTGACGGCGTGACGGTCGGACCTTATGCCGTCGTGCGACACGCGAGCGTGCTGCGCGGCGCGCGCATCGGTGCCTTCAGCTGTATCGATGGCAGCGAAGGCGGTCGCATCGAGATCGGCGAGGGTCGCATCGTCGGGCCCTGCGCGCGCTCCTGACGTCGATGGCCATCCGCATCGCGTTGACGCAACCGCATCCCGGCGAAGCGCTCGTCGAGCGCGGGCTCGTGATGCCTTCGCCGTCGCAGGTGTATGTCGACGGCACGGTCGACCTGCAACGACTGCAACCGGGCGCCTGCCTGATGCCCGGCGCGCGGATCGCCGGTTCGGCCACGTTCATCGGCAGCGGTGCCGTGATCGGCAGCGAAGGACCGGTTACCGCGATCGACTGCGCGTTCGATGCCGACAGCGAGTTCTGCAGCGGCTATGCGGAGGGCGCGGTGCTGTTCCGCGGCGCGAAGATCGGCGGGTCCGCGCACGTGCGACCGGCCACGATCCTCGAGGAGTTCGCATCGACCGCGCATGCCGTCGGCCTCAAGCAGACGGTGCTGATGAGTTACGCGACGCTGGGCTCGCTGATCAACGCGTGTGACATCCTGGTCGCGGGCGGCACGTCGAAGCAGGACCACTCCGAGGTCGGGAGCGGCTTCATTCACTTCAACTTCACGCCCTGGGGCGAGCGCGGCGACAAGGCGACGCCCAGCCTGATCGGCAACGTCCACGAGGGCGTGTTCCTGCACCGCAGGCGCGTGTTCGTCGGGGGCCTGAGCGGCATGGTCGGGCCGGGCGAGGTGGGCTTCGGCTCGCTGACGGCCGCCGGCCAGGTGATCCGCCGCAAGGTCGGCAACGATCGGCTGTCGTCGACTGCGCCGCTCGCCATCGACCGCGAACGACGCGACGGATCGGCCGTGGTCGGCAACGAGCCGAAGCTGCGCGCGAACGGCCACTTCGTCGGCCAGCTCTGCGCGTTGCGCGCCTGGTATGTCCAGGTCCGGTTGGCGCGACGCGAGCGCTTCGACGGCGCGGGCGAGGTACGGCGCGAGGTGCTCCTCGCCGGGGTCCGGGCGCTGGACCAGATGATCGTCGAACGTCTCGCGCGCCTGGTCCAGTACTGCCCGGCCAACAGCTTTGCGGTCGAGGCTTTCGTGGCCGACGTCGAAGTACGTGGCGCGATGCCGGACGACCTCATGCAGTCGCTGATCGATCACCGGCCGGAGCTGTGCCATCTCGAATGGGTCCGCTCGCTCGATGCGGCGGTTGTGGAGCGCGGCAGCGACTGGCTGCTGGTCGTGAGTGCCGATGCAGCCCGGCGCATCGGCTCGCACTTCCCCGGATCGGCCTAGTCCCGCATCGCAGGCAGCACGAGATCGACCTGTTCGATCGATCCGTGTGCGCCGCTCGGCACGAGTTGTCGATACGTGGCCAGGCGGTCCGCGGGCAACGAGCCGACGATGCGCGCGAGGTCGGCGAAGCGCAGGCCCTGCCGCACCAGGAACGTGATGTAGGTGTGGCGCAGCGCCTCGGGTGTGACCTCGTCGGCCTCGGCTATCCCCGCGTCGTGCGCCGCGTACAGCAACGCCGTGTTGAGGTCCGCTTCGGCGATGGGCCGACCGCTCGGCGTGCCCAGCAGCGCGGCCTCGATCGGTTCCTCGTGGTCGGGCAGCCACGCCAGCACCTTCGGCGGCAACGCGACCGAGCGCTCGTCCGATCCCGTCACGATGATCGATGCCGGATCACGCTGCACGTCGCCGCGATGCAGCGACACCACTTCGCGCGGCGTCAGACCCATCAGCAGCAGCGCGATCGCAGGACGCGAGCGTTCGTCCGACGCCGCCAGCAGCGCATCTAGTTCGACCGTCGTCAGCTCGCGCGGCAGCGTCTGCGGTGCCTGCAGACGCGCCATCTCGGCGGTGTGCGTCAACGCGTCGTAGGTCGGCATCGACGGCAGCGCGGGTGCCTGTCCCGTCATGCCGGAAGGCGCCCAGGCCTGCGGCACGACGATCGTCGACGGCACGCGCGCCGGTCGGTTGAAGAGTTCGACGACGCCCAACGTCAGCAATCCCGCGAGCAGCGCAGCCGCGACGGCGATCGCGGCGTCGCGCCCGTAAAGCGGACTCGATGGCGACTGCGGCGTCGATGCGGCCTCGACCACCTCGACCTTCGGCAGCCGTGACTGCTGTTCAGCCTGCAGCGTCGCGAGCCGGTCGGATGCTTTCTGCTGCAGCTTCTCGAGGCCGGTGAGCTGGTCCTGCATCACGCGAAATTCGTTGAAGCGCGACGTGAACGACTGCACCGAGTCCTGGTTGGTCGCGAGCTGCCGGCGCAGCGCGACGACGGCAGCCTTGGCGCCGGCGAGTTCTTCGCGGGCTTCCTGGATCGCGCCCTGCTGGCTGGACTGGCGCTGCGTGACCATCTGCTGCTCGAGCTCTGCGAGCCGCGCTCGCAGCGAACGGATCCGCGGGTCGATCTTCATGTATTCGGGCGTGAAGGTCCGCGCCGTCTCCTGCAGATCACCGCGGATGCCGGCGGCCTGCTGCTCGAGCGCGGCGAGCGTGGGATTGTCCTTCGCGCGCGTGACCGAGCGGCCCGAGGCTTCGGCCTCGGTGAGCGCGCCGAGCCTGGCCTCGGCCTGCACGACCTTCTCGTTGGCGGCGTTGATCGAGCTGCCGACGCCCTTGACCTCCGACAGCACCTGGTTCTCGTCGCGCTCGGCCGAGACGATATTGTTGCGGGCGCGGAATCCGTCGATCGCCTGGCGCTTGTCGAGCAGCTTCGCGTCGAGCTTGCGGGCTTCCTCCTCGGCCTCGTTCATCGCGACCGTCGACCCGTTGAGATAGCGCTCGGCGAGGCTGCTGCGGTAGTCGGCGACCAGCCGGTCGAGGAACAGCGGCAAGAAGGCCGCGTCGGGCCCGGTCGCCTGGATTGCCACGACGTTGGTGCCGCTGACCGGCATCACCGACAGCATCGATTGCAGGGTGGCCGGTGGATCGCCGTTCTGTAGGACGGCCGGCGTCGTCGACGATTGCTTCAGCGCGTTCCAGACCCGGCCGAGCAGGGTCGTGCTGGTCAGGTACTGGACTTCGTCGCGCAGCGAGTACGGCTTCTCGCTGGCCCGGGTCGGATCGTCCGCGGGCTGCGCCGTGCCCGGCACGAAGTTGAGGCGTGCGGTCGCCTGGTACAGCGCCGGCCGCGAGAACACGTAGACCAGCCCGACGAGAGCGACCACGAGGAACACCGCGAGGAAGACGAACAGCCGCCGCCGATTGGCGCGCCGGCTCTGCTGCTGTGCCTCGAAAACTCCGTCTCGTTCCCGGTATTCCAGGAACACGTTGCTGACCATGCGGCGCGACCTCGATGGGGCGTTCGGTGGATCGGCGCGAGCTTAGCCGATGCGTGGGGCGACGCTTTGTCGTCGCGTCCCGAACTCGGCGTCTGCGCCGTCGTCGACGGGCACGCGGGGCTCGAACTTGCCTCGGTGGATCGAGAAGTAGGTCTTGACGTTGCGCACGTTGGCGTCGGCCGTGAACAGCCGCTGCGCGAGAGCCTGATAGCCGTCGGTGTCCCACACGTAAGCAATCAATACGAAATCGGGTCCCGGTGTCACCCGATAACACTGCTGTACCTCCGGGTCGGCGACGGCCCGTTCCTCGAAGGCAGCCTGCAATTCCGCAGCCTGTCGGTCGAGCGTCACCTCGATGACCGCGGTGATGCCCGTTCGCAGACCCGACGTGGCGCGATCTGGCGCGAGGATTGCAATTCTTCGTTCGATGACGCCGGTATCGACCAGCCGCTTGACGCGGCGCAGGCAGGTCGCCGCCGACGTGTGGACCCGCTCTGCGAGGTCCTGATTGGACAGCGCGGCGTCGGTTTGCAAGTTGTCGAGGATGCGCCTGTCGACCGCGTCGAGCATGTTAGATGACATAAAAGGCAATAAAATGGACAGTTATGCAAATATCCTTCATCGCAGTCAAATGATGAAAGAAAAAACTAAAAGCGGCGAAACGAAGATTACCTATTTCACATCGACGTCGCTAGTGTCACGGTCTCCATCACGGCCCACCGGCCGCAACAAGAAGGAAGTCTCATGTGCGGAATCGTCGGTGCAGTCAGCTCACGCAACATCGTCCCGGTCCTCGTCGAAGGCCTGAAGCGCCTGGAGTATCGCGGCTACGATTCCTGTGGCGTGGCAGTTTATGACGCGCTTGGTCCGAAACGCGCGCGCAGCGTCTCCCGGGTCGCCGAGCTCGACGCGCAGGTCAGGGAGACTCGACTGACGGGTTTCACGGGCATCGCCCACACGCGCTGGGCGACGCACGGCGCGCCCGCGACGCACAACGCGCACCCGCATTTCTCCCCCTCGAACGAGGCCGCGCGGATCGCGCTGGTCCACAACGGGATCATCGAGAACCACGATGCGCTGCGTGCGGAGCTGACCGCGAAGGGCTATGTCTTCATCAGCCAGACCGACACCGAAGTGATCGCGCACCTGATCGATTCGCTCTACGACGGCGACCTGTTCGACGCGACCCGTGCCGCGCTCAAGCGCCTGCAGGGCGCCTACTCGGTGGCCGTGTTCTGCAGCGAGGAGCCGCACCGCATCGTCGGCGCCCGCGACGGCTCACCGCTGATCCTGGGCTGTGGTACCGGCGAGGGCTCGGCCATCGAAGGTGAGTGCTTCCTCGCATCCGACGCCATGGCGTTGGCCGGCGTGACGAACAAGATCGTTTATCTGGAGGACGGCGACGCCGTCGACATTCAGCTCGGCCGTTACCGGATCACCGACCGCGACGACCGGCCGGTCGAGCGCGAGGCGCGGACCGTCAACGCCCACACCGGCGCCGCCGACCTCGGTCCGTATCGCCACTACATGCAGAAGGAAATCTTCGAGCAGCCCCGCGCGATCGCCGACACGCTCGAAGGGCTGTCGGACGACGGCGGCGCGATCGGGCCGTGGCTGTTCGACCCCGCCAACGACGGTCGCAAGGCGGCGGCTGCCTTTGCCGCGATCGATTCCGTGCTGATCCTGGCGTGCGGCACCAGCTACTACTCTGGCCTGACGGCCAAGTACTGGCTCGAGTCGATCGCGAAGATCCCGACCCAGGTCGAGGTCGCGAGCGAGTATCGCTACCGCGACAGCGTCCCGAACCCCAAGACGCTGATCGTCGTCATCAGCCAGTCCGGCGAGACCGCCGACACGCTCGCCGCGCTGAAGCACGCGAAGTCGCTCGGTCACACGCACACGCTGGCGATCTGCAACGTCGGCACGTCGGCGATCGTGCGGCTGACCGAACTCGCGTACCTGACACGCGCCGGCGCCGAAGTCGGCGTGGCTTCGACCAAGGCTTTCACGACCCAGCTCTGCGCGCTGTACCTGCTGACCCTGACGCTGGCCAAGGGCCGCGGCTATCTGGATGTCGAGGCGGAGTCGAAAGAGCTGAAAGACCTGCGTCACCTGCCCGCCGCGCTGCAGAGCGTGCTGGCGCTGGAGCCGCAGATCATCGCGTGGGCCGAGGCGTTCGCGACCAAGGAGAACGCGCTGTTCCTGGGCCGCGGCCTGCACTACCCGATCGCCCTCGAGGGGGCGCTGAAGCTGAAGGAGATCACCTACATCCACGCCGAGGCCTACCCGGCCGGCGAGCTGAAGCACGGTCCGCTGGCGCTGGTGACCGAGGCGATGCCGGTGGTGACGGTGGCGCCCAACGACGCGATGCTCGAGAAGCTGAAGTCGAACATGCAGGAAGTGCGGGCGCGGGGCGGGCAGCTGTACGTGTTCGCCGACGCGGGTTCGCAGATCGAGCCGAGCGAGGGCCTGCACGTGATCCGGCTGCCCGAGCACTACGGGAAGCTGTCGCCCATCCTGCACACCTTGCCGTTGCAGTTGCTCGCGTATCACACGGCGGTGGCGCGAGGCACGGACGTGGACAAGCCGCGGAACCTGGCGAAGAGCGTGACGGTGGAGTAAGGCGCCACCGCCACATCACTTCCGCCATCGCGCTGGCGCGGACCGGACGCGCCCGACGGATCACGGCGTAGTCGCCGCGTGCCTTCCCGGTCTCGCGGACCGGTTCTGACGCGATCCGGCGCACGCCGTTGGCCGGTCGACGCGGCGATCGCGCCGCATCTAGGCCTTGCCCGATCAACGAACGGCGTCGAAGAAAATCGCCCGGCGGCGCACCGGAGGCCCCCAGGACCTCCTTCTTTCATGGGTCTGTCCGGAAAGCCCGGTGCGTTCTCGTACATCGAGGAGAGCACGACGTGTGCGGCCTGACGAAAGCGGCAGTGGCCGCATTCGAGCGTCTGCCCTCCCGCGATTACCGGAACACTGCCATGTCGAAACGGACCACCTGCGTGTCGTGGTGCTGCATCGTGTGGGCGCTGGCCACGTGCCCTGCCGCCGCGACGACGATCACCGTCGGACCCTATGTACCGTCCGCGACGTCGTCGTTTCTCGTGCCGATCGTGGTGAGCGGCGCGACCAACCTGACCGCGTTCTCCTTCGATCTCGCCTACGACGCTGCCGCCTTCTCGATCGCGACGAACTGCGATCCCTTCGGCGACCCGTCCTGCGACTTCGTCACGGGTCCCGTCACCCCCGGCGGGTTCCATGCGGGTGCGAGCTTCCCCGCGCTGTTCGTGCCCGGCTTCATCCTCCTCGATGGGGGCGGTGCGCAGACCGGACGATTGCTGGCGGTCGCGGGCGCCTGGCAGGACTTCACCCCGGCACCGTCCGGCGACGGCGTCCTGGCATTCGTAGAATTTCT
Organism: Betaproteobacteria bacterium; assembly: GCA_025356395.1. GTDB lineage: Bacteria > Pseudomonadota > Gammaproteobacteria > Burkholderiales > Burkholderiaceae_D > CAHJXF01. Next base: position 31,804 of record JANXTA010000029.1, on the reverse strand, counting down.
CGCGGTGCCCGGTGCGAGCCCCGGCTCGCCGATCGTCGTCACCGACGCCTTCATCGGATCCGTACCAGAACCCGCGATCGACCTGCTGCTCGTCGCCGCACTGGGACCGCTGCTGATGATCCGCCGGCGCCGCACCGCCGCCGCGACACGGACCCTCTCGCTATTCCCGCTTACCCCTCCCGAAGGAGCCTTCCGATGAAGCATCGCCCCATCGTCCTCACCCGTCTCGCCGGCATCGCGCTGGCACTGGCGGCTAGCGTCGCGTCCGCACAGAACACCGTCAACGGTCCCTACTACGCGACGCCCTCCTGGGATCAGACGATGCCGGCGTCGACCCGCTTCCTCGTCCTCGCCAACTTCAACGGACAGGCCGTGCTGGATCGCGAGACCGGGCTCGTCTGGCAGCGCGCCGTCAGCGATGCCCAGTTCGACTCGGTTGCGGTCTTTCTCTGCCACCGGTCGCAGGTGGGCGGTCGCTACGGCTGGCGACTGCCGACCGTCATGGAGGCGACCAGCCTCTTCGATCCGTCGGTGCTGACGATTCCGTCACTGCCGGTCGGCCATCCGTTCACGGGATTCGACGTCACGCAACCGTACCTGTGGACTTCGACCCGCGAGCTGTCCTATCTGCCGCAGCGCTCGCCGGCACGGACGTACATCCGAAACGCGACGAGCGACGGCGGCCAGTCGCGGATCGAGGTCTTGCAACTCGAAGACGCCTCTGGAGCGAAATCCCAGTTCCTCTGAGTCCGAGGAGGCAGCGGAGGCGACTGATCTGACGAGCCGGTCGTCCACCGAAGGCTGCGACCGCACGTCGAATCGGCGTTCCGTCGAGAGGCCCGGCTGCCACCGATCGGGTGCCTTCCGGCCCGCGGCACCTACCCGGCGACCTTGCGATCGTCGCCCTGTCGGCAGCTGCTCCCGGGGCCAGTCCTTCCCGCAGCCGACCGTTTCCAAGTTTCCCGCATCGAGGGCCGAGTCAGACCTCGCCCGTGTCGGGGTTCGTGCTGCCCGCAAGACGACGTTCCTCGCAGGGCCGCGGCCCGAAGGGATTTTCTGCGCATCGCGACCGCCGTGTCCTGTCGGTCAAGCGCATTTCGTAGATCGCGATACGGCGAATCCTCTTGGGCCGTGTTCGTCGGAGACCTAGATGGAACGGATTCTTGGCGCCGTCTTGACGATGATGGTGGTAGCGGCCTTGCTCGGCATGGCGCGTCGTCTCGGACAGCGGACGGCCGGGATGCTCGCGGCGCTGCCGACGGTGACGGTGCCGACGCTGGCGTGGATTGCCCACGATCGCGGCATCGCGTTCGCGGCCCATGCGTCGATCGCCGGGGTCGCGGCCTGCGCGATGCTGGCCGCCTTCGCCCTCGGTTACACGCGGGCGCCGCAACGCGGCGGTTCCGCGCTCGCGCTGCTGTGCGGCGTGGCGAGCGCGGCGCTCGTCGCATGGCCGGTTCATCAGGCGAGCCGCACGTTGCCCGCGGCGCTCCTGCTGGCCGTCTGCAGCTGCGTCCTGGCGCTGCTCCTGATGCCCCGCGTCCCGTCCGTTTCGGGAACGCCGCGGACGTGCACCGGCTCGGTCGTGCCGATGGCCGCGGCGGCGGGCACGCTGACGGCAACAGCCGCCGCCGCTGCATCGACTCTCGGCAGCTTCGCGGCCGGCCTGCTGTCGTCGCTGCCGATCGTCAGTGGCACGGTCACGCTGGTGGAACACGCGCGTCACGGACCGATCGCCGCGACCCGCTTCCTGCGCGGTTATGTGGGCGGTCTCTTCGCCAAGGCGGCCTTCGGCGCGGCCTTCGCGATCCTCACGATCGATCTCGATGCCGCGACGGCGCTCGTGCTGGCCTGCCTCGTGATCGGTCCGGCCGTGTCGCTCGCGTCCCGCATTCTCCGACAGGACGGCTGCCATGGATGAAGCCCCGCGGCTGCGGTCCCGCCGCCCCCACGAACCCGCCTGCGTGCCGGTACACTCAGCATTCCCTGGCATGACCGAAAGCATGGATGGGCGACGTCACGGTTCTCATCGAACGCGCGCGCGACGGCGATGCCGCGGCGTTCGACCAGATCTTCAAGCTCCTGTACCCCGAGTTGCGCAGCGCGGCGCATCGTCGACTGTCGCGCAACGTGCGCGACGACGCCTTCGCGACGACCGCGCTGGTCAACGAGTGCTATCTCAAGCTGGTGCGGCGTGGCAGCCTGACTCCGGGCGATCGCGCCCACTTCCTCGCGTACGCTGCCACGGTCATGCGCTCGATCATCGTCGACGCGGCACGGCAGGCGCAGGCCGAGCGCCACGGCGGCGACGCGGCGCACGTCCCGCTCGACACGCATCTCGTCGAGACCTTGCCCGGTGCTGCCGAGGAGATCATCGACGTCCACACGGCGCTCGAGGAACTCGCGCGGATCGACGCGCGGCTCGTCCGGGTCGTCGAGATGCGCTACTTCGGCGGCATGAGCGACGAGGAGATCGGCGCGGCGCTCGACGTGTCCGACCGCACCGTGCGACGCGACTGGGAGAAGGCGCGGTTGCTGCTGGCCCACGCGCTGCGCAGCTGATTGACCGACGCGCGGCGGGACGACCGACGTGACCGCGCGCGACCCGACGCACTGGGCCGATTCCCTCGCACCGGATTGGCCGGAGATCAGCGCGCTGCTCGACGAGGCGCTGAGCCTGTCGGCCGTCGAGCGCGACGCGTGGCTCGCCGCACTCGACGATGACCGGGCGACGCACCGCGACCTGCTGCGCACGCTGCTCGATGCGCAGGCCCGCGTCGAAACCGAAGATTTTCTCGGCGTCCTGCCGCATCTGCCCGAGGTCGGCCGGCAGGGATCCGACGTGCTCGGTCCCGGACAGCGCGTCGGACCCTATCGGCTGATCTCGCTGCTCGGACGCGGCGGCATGGGCACCGTCTGGCTCGCGGAACGTTCCGACGCCATGACCAGGCGTCGTGTCGCGCTGAAGTTGCCGCGGATCGCCTGGGGCGACGCGTTCGTCGAGCGCCTGTCGCGCGAGCGCGAGATCCTCGCGACGCTCGAGCACGAGCACATCGCGCGCCTCTACGACGCCGGCGTCGACGCGCAGGGACGTCCCTTCCTCGCGATGGAGTACGTCGAGGGCGAGACGATCGATGCGTGGTGCGGCAACCGCGACCTGTCGATCGAAGTCCGCCTCGACCTGCTGCTGCAGGTGATGTCGGCGGTCGCTCATGCGCACGCGATGCTGGTGGTCCATCGCGACCTCAAGCCCGACAACATCCTCGTCACCGCCGAAGGACGCGTGCGCCTGCTCGACTTCGGTGTCGCCAAGCTGCTCGAAGGCGACCTGACACAGGAGACCGTTCTGACCGAGTTCGCGGGGCGCGCCCTCACGCTCGACTATGCGAGTCCCGAGCAGATCCGCGGCGAACCGCTGGGCACGGCGAGCGACATCTACAGCATGGCGATCGTGGCCTTCGAACTGCTTGCGGGCGAGCGACCGTATCCACTGCGCGGCGCCGCCCGCGTGGCCGGACGCGCGGCCCCGCTCGCCGCGCCCGAGGCGCCGCTGGCGAGCGCCCGGGCGCGAGATCGTCGGACGGCCGAGCGCCTGCGCGGCGACCTCGACGCCATCCTCAACAAGGCGATGAAGGACGCACCGGCCGATCGCTATCCGACGATGGACGCCTTCGCGCAGGATCTGCGTCGCCACCTTGCCGGCGAACCGGTCGAGGCCCAGCCCGATCGCTTCGGCTATCGCGCGGCGCGTTTCGTACGCCGTAATCGCGTGCAGGTGACAGCCGGTGCGACGGTGGTGCTTGCGCTGGTGGTGGGCTTGTCGGTCGCGCTCTGGCAGGCAAGCGAGGCGCGCGAGCAGGCCACGCGAGCCGAGGGCGAGGCAACCACCGAGCGGGCGGTGCAAGGTTTCCTGCAGAGCGTGTTTCAGGTCAACACGGCCGAGCAGGTCGATCCTGCCACCGCACGCGACATTACGGCGCGCCAGTTGCTCGACCGCGGCGCCGACCGCATCGATACCGAACTGCACGATGCGCCCGTAGCGCGCTTGAGTCTGCTCGTCATCCTGGGTGACATGTACGAGGGGATGCAGATCGACGATCGCCACGTCGCGCTGCGTCGTCAGGCGCTCGCGCAGGCGGAGGCCCTTTACGGGCCGACCGCCGACGCGACCCTCCTGCCGCTGGTCAAGCTCGCGCACGCGCTCACGCTGGTGGACCAGCGCGCGGAGGCGCTCTCGCTGTTGACGCGGGGCGACGCAGTCCTGGCAGCGCGCGGAGACCAGTCGTCGTATCTGCGTTTTCGCGTCGATGTGATGCAGGCCTCGCTCGAGCGACGGACCGACCCGAAGCACGGCCTCATCCTCGCGGATCGCGCTGTGGAACTGGCCCATCGGCGTCCGCCGGACGAAGACCTGTTGCTGGCACTGCGAGTGGCCGGCGACAACGCTTTGTTCACGGGCGATGCCGCCAAGGCGCGTGACCGTTTCGAGGAGTCCGTCCGGGTCAGCGAGACCCACCCGCCACTCGGGATCAGCGAGCTTTCGCTCGCGTACGGTTCGCTCGGGGAGGCGTTGACGCTATTAGGCGACTTCGATGGTGCCGAAGCCGAGTTCCGCAAGGGCCTTGTCCTGGAACAGTCGCGGCATGCCGCTCCGGCAATCCTTCGCCATGCCCAGATCCAGTCGGCGGTATTTTTCTACAGGACGGGTCGATTTCGCGAAGGCTTGGACGTGGCGCGACCCGCATGGGATTGGGCGCGAGGCGTGACCGGGAGTCCCGAGGCGCGATGGGTTCGCATCAATTACGGAAAGATTCTCGAAGCGTATGGCCGGATGGACGAGGCCCTGACGGGCTTGTCCGGCGACGGATCGTCAACGGTGGAAGCGGATCAGATGGCGCAGATAGACGTGGGCGCGCTGAATCTTCGGACGCTCGCGTTGATCGGGTCGGGGCGCCTCGCCGAAGCACACGCATCTCTCGATCGTACGCGCGCGTTGCTGAAGGGATCTGCCGGCCGTTTTGCCTCGACCGGTTTCGACGAAGCCGAACGTGCCTGGCTGGTGGCCAGCGGCCGGGGCGACGAGGCGCTCGCTGCGTGGAATACGGCACGCGCTGCTGCGTCGCTACCCACGGAACCGGAAGCCTCATCGTCCATCGGTGCGGAAACGAGCTATGCGACCGTCATGCTCGCCGCCGGAAAGCTGCAGGCTGCCGCGACGCACGCTTCGACGGCGCTGCAGAAGATCGCCGACAGCAAACACCCGGAATATTCGCTCTACCTCGAGGCGCGCGCTCAATTGATCCGCGGCAAGGCGTTGATGCGGCTGGTTGGTGCCAGCGGAGCCTGTCCGGTGCTGCAGCGATCCCTTCAACTGCATCGAGCGGCGTTCGACCCTGACCGCAGTCCCGAAGTCGCGGACGCCGTGCAGAGCTACAAGGCTTGCAAGGGCATCGCGGCGGGCTGATCGCGATGCCGTCGTCGTGTCCTGCACCGAGGGAGCGCTCCCCGTTATGCTCGCCGGACCGTCGTGCCCTCCAGGTGCTTCGCAACCCACAGGTCTCCCATGTCCGATCCTCGATGGCCGAACCGTCGCCGCGTGCTGCAGGCGGCCAGTGCCTTCGCGACGAGCGCGCTGTTCCCGCTGTCGAACCTCGCGGCTCCTACTGGCACCGACGTCACCGCGCGCTTGGCCCGCTACATGGTCTTTGCGCGTTCGACGCCGCTGTCGGATGCGGTCCTGGTCGAATGCAGGAACCACATCCTCGACACCTTCGGCGCGATGGTGTCGGGCGCGCGCCTGAGGCCCGGCCTCGCAGCGGCGAAGTACGTGCAGGGCCTGGGCGGCACTGAAGAGTCCTCGGTGATCGGCGCCAACTTCCGGACGACGACGATCAATGCCGCGCTCGCGAACGCGATGTGCGCGCATGCCGACGAGACCGACGACTTCGAGCCCGTCACCAAGGCGCACCCCGGCAGTTCGGCCGTGCCCGCCGCGCTCGCGATGGCGGAGAAGATGGGCAGCAGCGGCCAGGATTTCGTCCGTGCCGTGGCGCTGGGCTACGACCTCGGCTGTCGCCTGCTGATGGCGCTCGGGCCCGACCTCGTGCGCGGCTCGCACCGCAGCGCGGAGGGCACGTCATCGACGTTCGCGGCGGTCGGCGCGGCCGCGTCGCTGGCGCAGTTCGACGAGCAGCAGATGCGCTTCGCACTCTCCTACGCCGCGCAGCAGGTGTCCGGCCTGTGGAGCTGGGTGAAGGACGAGGACCACATCGAGAAGGCCTTCGACTTCGCCGGCATGGGCGCCCGCAACGGCGTGCAGGCCGTGACGATGGTGCAGGCGGGCCTGACCGGCGTGGCCGACGTGCTCGACGGCACGCACAACCTCTTCATCGCGCTGTCGACGAAGCCGCAGCCGGAAGAGATGCTAGCCGGTCTCGGCACGCGCTTCTTCGTGACGGAGACCGCGATCAAGACCTTCTCGGTCGGCTATCCGATCCAGTCACCGCTGGACGCGTTCCTGATCCTGCGAAAGGAACACGGCCTCACGCCGCAGAACGTCAGGAGCATCCTGGTCAAGGTGCCGACCGATGCGGGCGGCATCGTGGGCGACAGCGCGATGCCCGACGTGAACGCGCAGCACATGGTGGCCGTGGCGCTGGTGAAGGGCGGCGTGTCGTTCGCGGACAGCCACGACGTGGCGTTGATGCGCGACGCGACGATGCGCGACCAGCGCGCGAAGGTGACGCTCGTCACCGATTCAGCGTTGAACGACCCGGCTGCGCCGCGCGGAGCGATCGTCGAGGTGACGATGACGGACGGCAAGACGGTCAGTCATCACACGAAGTACCCGCCCGGGACGAAGGAGAGTCCTTTGTCGGCGGCGGAGGTGGCGGCGAAGACGATGGACCTGATGGCACCGGTGCTCGGCATCGACCAGGCCACGAAGCTGATCGCCCGACTCGCGCGTCTCGAAACCGTCACCGACATACGCGAACTTCGGCCGCTCTTCACGGCGAGCTGACATCCATGACCGACCTCCTGAACACCATCCGCGCCATCAATGCCAGCGCCGAATTCAACCGCTGGTGCGGCATCGAAGTGTTGCGCGCGGAACCTGGTTTCGTCGACATCGCCATGCCCTGGCGCACCGAGGTGGGCCAGTACGCGGGCTTCCTTCACGCCGGTCTGGTCGGGGCGTTGATCGACACCGCTTGCGGCTTCGCCGCGGCGACGATGGTCGGTCGGGTCCTGGCCTCGCATTTCAGCGTGAGCTGCCTGCGACCCGCGGTCGGCGAGCGGTTCATCGCTCGTGCCCGCGTGGTCAAGCGGGGCAAGCAACAGGTGTTCAGGGCGTGCGAGCCGTTCGCGGTCCAGGACGGCATCGAGAAACTGGTCGCGACCGGCGAGACGATCCTTCTGGTCACCGTCCCCGCTGCCGTCTAGCTCAGCGCGAACCGGCCAGCGCCAGGGCATCGGCTCCCGCAGGCATCCGAACTGGGCACGCCGGATCGTTCGCCGCACGCCACACCGCTTCCGCCACGTCCTTCGCAGTCGTCACCGCCGTGGACTGCGCCCATGCCGCGAAGACGTTGTTCGCCAGGTCGGCGTAAGCCTCGGGGATGGCCCCCTGCATCCGCGGCTGCGCGTTCTCGCCGAAGCGGGTCTCCGGCGCGCGGCCCGGCAGCACGATGTTCACGTGCACATCGAACGGCTCGAGTTCGAGCGCGAGCGACTCGGTGAACGCATTGATCGCGGCCTTGCTCGCGGTGTCGACGGACAGCAGCGCCAGCGGCATCAAGGTCACGCTCGACGTCACGTTGACGACGACACCGGCCTTGCGTTGCCTGAACTGCGGCAGGACCGCCTGGGTCATGGCGATCGTGCCCAGCGTATTGGTCTCGAAGATCGCGCGGACCTGCTCCATCGACGTGCCTTCGAGGGCGCCCAGCATGCCGACACCCGCGTTGTTGACCAGTACGTCGATCGGCCCTGCAGTCTCCACGGCTCGGCGGATGCTGTCCGCATCGGTGACGTCGAGAGCGAGCACGCGCAGACGCCCGGAACGCGGCAGCACGTCTTCGTGCGGTGTACGCATCGTGGCAACGACCTTCCAGTCGTGATCGAGAAAGTATTGCGCGGTCGCGAGGCCGAAGCCGGACGAACAGCCGGTGATGAGGACGGTTTTCATAAAGACTCCTGTGATTGACGATGTCACGACGATATGACGCCAAGACCGGACTTGCTACAATCCAGCGTCCGTCAAACATGTCCAGGAGTCCGATCGTGATCGATCCGCTCGCAGAAGTCGTCGCCTTGCTCCAACCGGGTGCGCGATTCTCGAAGCGCGTTGTCGGCGCCGGGCAATGGCGCGTTCGCCGGACAGAAGTCGGGCAACCCTTCTATTGCGTGATCGTCGAAGGTTCATGTCACCTCGCGGTCGACGGACACGACGCGATCACGCTTCGGCAGGGCGACTTCGTCCTGATCCCGTCGGTCTACGGCTTCGCGATGTCAAGCATCGAGCCGGTCACGCCGGTGGATTTCGAGACCTCGCCCGTCGTGTTGCCGAATGGCGAATTCCGACTTGGCCTGCAGGACGGTCCGACGGACGTTCGTCTGCTGCTCGGCCACTGCGTCTTCGGGTCGCCCGACGCCGCGTTGCTGGTCTCGCTCCTGCCGCAACTCGTGCACGTGCGTGGCGAGTGGAGGCTGGCGATTCTCGTGCAGCTGCTCGGGGAAGAGTCGCGCGAGGCGAGGCCCGCGCGCGACGAGATCCTGGCCCGCCTGCTGGAAGTCCTCCTCATCGAAGCCCTCCGCTCGGCGACGGGAACCGCGGCTTCGCCGGGACTTATGCGCGGGCTCGCGGATGTCCGTCTCGCGGCCGCGCTGCGACAGATGCATGCGCATCCAGGTCAAGCATGGACGGTGGCGGAGCTGGCGAAGGAGGCCGCCCTCTCCCGCTCGGCGTTCTTCGAGCGCTTCAGCCGCGCGGTCGGCGTCGCGCCGATGGCGTACCTGCTGGCGTGGCGCATGGCCCTGGCCAAGGATCTGCTTCGACAAAAGAAAGGAGGCGTCGCCCAGGTTGCGGAATGCGTGGGCTACAGCTCCGCGAGCACGTTCAGCGTCGCGTTCACCCGGCATGTCGGGCTCCCCCCATCGCGGTACGCGCAAGCGCAGACGGCACTCGCGTGAACACGTCGAGGTCGAGTGACGGTCTCGTCGCTGGACGCGGCGTGATCACCGCATCAGCAACTCTACATAAGCCTGATAGCTAAAGACGCCGTTCGTCTTTTGGCCCGTCATTTCGGTCGCGATCCCCAGTGCTTCCAACACCTTCACCGCCAGGTTCGCCGTCGGGAAGCTCGCTCCCAGCTTCTGTCGTGCCTGCTCGACCGTGAAGCGCGGTATCGTCGGCAGCATCTCGAACAGGCGATAGCCGGTTGGTGCGCCGCGTGATGAATCGAGCAGGCGGCGGCGGTCGGCGGCCACGAGACGGGCCACCGCGATGATGCTGCGTTCGGCATCCGCCGCAGCAGCCGACACGCCTTCCAGGAAGAAGCCGATCCAACCCTTCCGATCGCCGGCGGTACGGATGGCCGACAGCCGTCGGTAGTACTCGGCCTGATGTTGCTTCAGGTACCCGCTCGGATACAGCAGGGGTTCGGGCAGCAGACCCCATTGTTCGATCAGCGCACCGATCAACAAACGTCCCAAGCGTCCGTTGCCGTCGAGAAAGGGATGGATGGTTTCGAACTGCGCGTGCACGAGTCCGATCCGCACCAGGGGTGGCAAACGCGGCTTGGGCGCATGGATGAAGCGTTCCAGCGATGTCAGCAGGCCCAGCACGCGCTCTGCCGGCGGCGGACCGAACATCGCATTGCCGTGACGCGTGCCACCGATCCAGTTCTGCGAACGACTCGGTTGCCAGTACCGGTCCGGCTGGTGGCAGCGCGTGGGGCACGAACGCCTTCACAACCTCGCCGAGATTCGCGGACCTGACGGTCGATCCGGTGATCCGCTGCATGAGGGATTACTTGAAAGGAATCGGTAGCGATCAAGGCTCGCTTTAATTGCATCGGGGGCAATTCAAGAGTGCTTGAACCGCGAGTCATGACCGGAATACATGGCAGTCGCCGGAGCACGACACGCCGACCCGTGTCTGCGCCGGCCGGCCAGACACCTGGTCAAGCGAACAGTCAGCGCCCCATCTCCCCCATCTGCCCCAACGCGAACCCCCACACGTCCGCCAGCTCGTTCTCCCGCTGCGATCGATTCGACCCGATGCCGTGTCCCGCGTCATAGTCGATCCGCAGCAGCACCGGCTTGCCCGACGACGTCGCCGCCTGCACCCGCGCCGCCATCTTCATCATGTGCCACGGCGCGACGCGCGGGTCGTTGGCGCCGGTGACGAACATCACCGCCGGGTAGGCGGTACCAGCAACGATTTGGTGGTACGCGCCCATCGCGTACAACCCGTGGAACCCGTCCTCGGTCTTCGTCGAGCCGAACTCGGAGATGTTGGGCGGGCCGTTGGGCTCGGTCTCTGCGCGCAGCGTGTCGCTCATGCCGACCTGGTCGATGATCACGCCGAAGAGATCGGGGCGCCACGTCATCGCGCCGCCCACCGTGATGCCGCCCGCGCTGCCACCGTTGCCAGCGAGCTTCTGCGGCACGGTGTACCTCTGGTCGACCAGGTACTGGCCGCAGGCGATGAAGTCGAAGACGGTGTTGAGCTTGGTCTTCATCATGCCGGCGCGGTGCCAGTCCTCACCGTACTCGCCGCCGCCCCGCACGTGGGCGATCGCCCAGATGCCGCCGCGTTCGATCCACGCCAGCGACGACGCGCGGAAGAACGACTCCGACACGACGCCGTACGCGCCGTAGCCTTCGAGGAAGGTTGGATGGCTGCCATCGAGCACCATGCCCTTCCTGAAGACGATCGACAGCGGCACGCGCGTACCGTCGTAGCTCGTCACCAGCACTTCCTTGGATTCGAGCTGCGACACGTCGATCTTCGATGGCGGGATCAGGCCCGAGTCGACGGTCTTGTCGCTCGCGGGGTCGTACGCGAACACGGCAGCCGGCCGCGACCAGCTCTGCAGGTTGAACAGGGCGCCCGGCTGCGTCGGATCGGTGGTCGGCGCGATGACGTTGCCGTCGAAGGGCAGCGGTACGGCATGCGTGCCCTTGCCGTCGAAGTCGACGCGCACCAGTTTCGATTGCACGCCATCGCGCTCGCGGTAATACAGACCGTCCTGCGCGAGCGCGAAGCCGGTCACGATGCCCGTGCTCTCCGCCACGATCACCCGTGGATGCGTGATGTCGGGCCGCGCGAGTGACGTCGCGAGGATGCGGAAACGCGAAGCGTCCTTGCGGGACAGGAAGTACAGCGTGTCGCCCCGCACCGCGATCTGGCTGACACCGTCGTCGACATCGGCGATCTTCTTCCACGGCGTCGCGGGGCCCGTGGTCCTGGCGAGCGGCGCGACGTACAGGGTCGACGGGTTGTCGTCGAAGTTGTGGTTCGCGACCGCCACCACCCACGGTGACTGCGGCGATCCGACGAGGTAGGTCGCCTGTCCTTCGGGCACGTCGAGCTTCGCGACGCCGCGGCCGAACACGACGGCATCGCTCTCGCCGTCCGGTCCCTTGTCGAGCAGGTGCAGGTAGGTGCGTGCGTTGTACTCGGTCTCGTTCGCCGGCGTGTCGGCCGTGACCTTCGCGTACTTCAGGTAGAAGAACGAGCGGTTGTCGGGACGCCAGGTCACGACCGAGCCATGCGCGCGCTCGATCTGTACGGGCAGGTCCTTGGCCGAAGTCACGTCGAGCACATGCATCGTGCTGGCCTCCGAGCCACCGGCCGAGAGGCCGTATGCCACCAGCTTGCCGTCCCACGACGGCTCGAAGTAGTCGAGGGCGTAGTGGGTAGAGGTGCCCTGACCAAGCTTCGACGGATCGAGTAGCAGGTGCTCCTCGCCGGCCAGCCTGTCGCGAAAGACCAGCTTCGGCTGCTCGGCGCCGGGCTCGATGACCTCGTAGAAGTAGCGTTGGCCGCGCTGCACAAAGCCGTCGCGACGCGTGTCGGCGCTCGACAGCGCGTGGATCCGCGCGAGCAATGCTTCGCGACCGGGGATGGCGTCGAGGACGCCGCGCGAGTACGCGGCCTGCGCCTTCATCCACGTCTGGACCTCGGGGTCTTTGAGGTTCTCGAGCCAGCGATAGGGGTCGACGACGGGCGTGCCGAAGTAGGTTTCGGTGACGGGGCGGACGGGGGCGACGGGTGGCGCGGCGGCGGACGCGGCGCTCACGAGCCCGGCGGCGAGCAGGATGGCGAGGCGGCTGCGGGAGGCGATCGAGGACATGGCTCGGAAGTGGAATGGAGACGCGCCGCAGTTTAGCGTTCGAGCGGGGCGCCATGCCATCCGCAGCCCTCGCATCCGGTTGGGATCGGGGCCGGCACTGACGTGCCGTTCGGACTTTGCGGACGTCTCGATGCGCTCATGGCCTTTCAGACTTCGACGCTTCGCAGTCCAGCGCGCGTGAAACGCTGACCTGGTCGAGCCAACGAACCGGACGGAGACCCCCATGAGCAAGCTCACCCTGAAAGACCTCTCGAAGAAGATGGCCGACATCGACTTCGCGATGCTGACCACGAAGACCAAGCTGGGCCAGTTGTCCGCGCGCCCGATGAGCAACAACGGCGAGGTCGACTTCGACGGCGACTCGTACTACTTCACGTGGGAAGACTCGCGCATGACCACCGACATCGAGCGTGACAAGCTCGTCGGCCTCACCTTCACCGGCAGCAAGGGCCTGCTCGGCAAGCCGCCGATCTTCGTGTCCGTCGAAGGCGAGGCCGAGCTGATCCGCGACAAGGCCGCGTTCGCCGACCACTGGAAGAAGGAGCTCGACCACTGGTTCAAGGACGGCATCGATACGCCCGGCGTCACGATGATCATGGTGCGCGCGACGCGCGTGCACTACTGGGACGGCGAGGATCAGGGCGAACTCGTCGTGTGACGATGGGACTCCATCAGCGCTTCGTCAGCAGAACCCGGTGCAGCTGGTCCGGTGATCCGGCACTCGCCAGCGTGTTGGCAAGCGTGCTGAAGGACGCCTGCGACAGCGCGGCCGCGAGTTCCGGCTCGGCGTCGTGCATCGCATCGACGAAGCGCGTGGCGCGTGCGTCGTCGAGATCGGCACGCGCGAGGATCAGGTTCACCGAGCCGACGGTATGCAAGGGCCGATCGATGCCGGGATAGGCGCCGGCCTGCACGTCGATGGGCTTCAGCAACGGATAGCGTTCGACGATCCGCGGAATCTGTTCGGGCGCGGGCCCGATGAAGCGCGCGCCGCCCGGTGCCCGCGTGACCTGGGTGAAACCGGGCCACCCCTCGCCCGCGCCCCACAACCCTTCGGCCTCGCCGGCCAGCACGATGCGTGGCGACTCGATGGCCTCGTCGACGTAGATCGCCTGCAGGTCGCGATCGATGTCGATGCCGATCCCCGAGAACACTTGTCGACCCAACGTCACGAGGCCGCTGGTGCGTACGCCGAACACGACGCGGCGACCGAGCAGGTCCTCGTAGCGCCGGACCTTCGATGCGGTCGGCACCGCGAGCATGCCCGGGCTGGGATACATCGCGAACAGGATGCGCAGCGCCCCCGGGGCGCCCTGCGCGAAAAGCTCGCTGGCCGCGGTGCCCTGGATCAGCGCCGCATCGATGTCACCCTTGTCGAGCAGGTCGAGGTTCTCGGTCGTCCCGCGCGTCTGCTTGGCCTGGATCGACGTGCGGCCGGCACGTCGATTGAGGACGCGTTCGAGCGTCTCGCCGTAGAGTGCGAAGCCGCCACCGGGCGTCGAGGTGCCGAGCAGGAAGGGTCGATCCGCTGCGCGCGCGACATCGACGGACAGGACCGCGCATAGCGACAGCGCGAGGAATGCGCGGCGACTCGACAGCGTCCCGCCGCTCTGCGGATTCCTGCCCGCATCGGGGGTGTCGGCGTCGTCCATCGTGTCTCCGGTCGTTGCACCGCGACGTCGATCGCCCGTCGCAAATTGGGTAGCGGACTCGTCGGTCCGAGTAGCCATTCCCATGGTCGACACGAAACGGCTGTCCTATCGTGCCATCAGGCGCCGATCCGACCGGACGCGCAGCGCGATCCATTCCACGTTGCGTCATCCCCGTCGGTCCGTCGTCGCCTCGGCCGGAAGCTGCGGCGACAGCATGCCCGACCGCCACGATCGGGAGGATTCCATGCGTCACGTCATCACGGCCACCTACGGCCTCGTCGTCTACCTGTTCTTCCTGGCGGCCTTCCTGTACTCGGTCGATTTCGTCGGCGACCTGCCGGTCCCGAAGACGCTCGATTCGGGCACGCCCGGGCCGCTGGTCGCGACCCTCGTCATCGACCTGCTGCTGACGGTCTTCGCAGTCCAGCACAGCGTGATGGCGCGACCGGCGTTCAAGCGCTGGTGGACGCGCATCGTGTCGCAGGCCGCAGAGCGCAGTGCCTACGTGCTGTTCGCGAGTCTTGCACTCGTGCTGATCCTCGTGGGCTGGCAGCCGTTGCCGCAGGTGGTCTGGCAGGTCGTGAACCCGATCGGCGTGCTGGGCCTGCAGGCGATCTTCTGGCTCGGCTGGGGCGTGCTGCCGATCAGCACCTTCCTGCTCGATCACTTCGAACGGTTCGGACTGAAACAGACTTTCATGCGAGCCGGACCGTCGAAGTCGCCGGTCCTGCGCACGCCGCTCTTCTATCGCTGGGTGCGCCATCCGATCTACGTCGGCTTCCTGCTCGCGTTCTGGGCGACGCCGACAATGACCGCCGGACATCTGCTGTTCGCGATCGGCCCGACCGGCTACATCCTGATCGGCATCGCCCTCGAGGAACGTGATCTGGTCGATCAGTCCGGCGACGCGTATCGACGCTATCGCGAGCGGGTCGGGATGCTCTTTCCGCGATGGGGACGCCGCACACCGGCGGAGCCGACCCATCCCTTGCCCTGAGAGACGACACTTTCAGTGCTGGCGATGGACCAGCGACACGATCGCCACGAGTATCGCGCCGAGCGCGACCCCGACGATCCCCGCGCCGGCTGCGCCCACGAACCATTCGACGACCGGGCCGCCGACGCTGCCGGCCGCGACCGCCGCCTCGTGCAGCGCATGAGCCGGCGCCGCGAAGCCGTAGTCCTCGAGCGCGTGGAGCAGGATGCCGCCGCCCACCCACAGCATCGCGGCCGTGCCCACGCCGGCGAGCAGCTTGAGGAAGCCGGGCATGCCGGCGACCAGTCCGCGTCCGATCACGCGCAGCGGCGCGAGGGACGAGCGAGCCAGCACGACACCGGCGTCGTCGGCCTTGACGATCACCGCCACGGCGCCGTAGACGCCGATCGTGATCAGCACGCCCACCAGTGCCAGCACGGTCACGCGCGCGATGAAGCCCTGGTCGGCCACCTGGGCCAGCGTGATCGCCATGATCTCGCCCGACAGGATCAGGTCGGTGCGGATCGCACCGGCGACCATGGTCTTCTCGACGTCCTCGGCGCGGCCGTCGGCGGCCGTCGGGTCGGCGTGGGCCGCAGCCCGCGGGACGATCACCTCGTAGAGTTTTTCGGCGCCCTCGAAGCACAGGTAGGCGCCGCCGGCCATCAACAGCGGCGTGATCGACCAGGGCGCGAACTCGCTCAGCACCAGTGCGGCGGGCAGCAGGTAGAGCAGCTTGTTCTTCAGGCTGCCGCGCGCGATCTTGGCCACGATGGGCAACTCGCGCGCGGCCGCGAATCCGGTGACATAGCGCGGCGTGACCGCGGCGTCGTCGATCACGACGCCGGCAGCCTTGGCACCGGCTTTGGCGGCGACTGCGGCGGTGTCGTCGATCGACGCCGCGGCGACCTTGGCGATGGCGACGACGTCGTCGAGCAGGGCAATCAATCCGGTGGCCATGCGGGCTGGGTTCTTTCCGTGGGTGAGGGTGCATGCGGGTTTCGACGAGCGCGCGCACGCAGCGTCGGACACATCGATCGACGTGGCGTATCGCTGACTGCGGCAACCCGCGGCAAGTTCCGCGCTGCGTGCTATCGGGGCACGCAGCGGTGTGGCGTCAGCCGGGCGTGAAGCCGTCGGTGTGGAAGAACACGTTGGGCTTGCGATAAATCGCGAGGATCGTGCAGCCCTCGTCCGAGCGCGTCTCGTGCAGCGAACCGGCCTTGCGCCACACGAACTCCCCGGCGCGACAGATGCCGTCGTGATCGGAGAACGATCCTTCGAGCACGTAGCTCTGCTCGATCTCGGGATGACGATGGAAGGGCAGCGTCGCGCCCGGCTCCCACTTCAGCAGCACGGTCATCTCGCCCTTCGCCTCGTCGCGATACAGGATCTTCATCGCGATCTTGTCGAACTGGCTCGGCTGCCAATCCATCGTGGCCGGGTCGACGTAGGTCGAGCCGCCGAGGGTGGCCGTCAGTCTGCCGGTGAGGCGGTTCGAGAGGTTGGCGGCCATGGCAGCTTCCAGATTCGTCAGGGAAGCAACATGGTGCTTTGTCGGGCCGCCCGCCTGCAAGAGGATTGTTGCGGACCGGACCGCGGCCAGCCGGGCGCCTACTTCGAAACCGCCATCTCTCGCGCCGTCTGCTTGAGCTTTTTCCTGCCCGCTGCATTCGTGCCCCGCCACGCCTTCAACGCCAGTGCCAGGAACTGCTGCTCGCCCGCCGTCAGTCCCTGACTCGCGCGCTCCTCGTCGAGCCATCCGCCGGACTGGCGGCACGCTTCCTCGATCTGTCGCGCGAGCTTGTCGCCGATCGGGCGGTTGCTCTTGATCTGGCTCCACATGCTGGGGCTGACCTGCAGCTTCTGCGCGAAGGCCTGTTCGAGGCCCTTCGGCGCGACGCCCGCGCGCATCTGCTCTTCGGCGAACTGCTGGAAGAGATTGAGGGCGTTCTGGCGGCGGGTGACGGTGATGTTGGACACGAAGCGTTGCGATCTCGACACGAGGGAACAAAAAGATTGTCGCATCCTCTTGACGTAAATGTGAAGAGTCTTTACTCTTTGGCCCTTGGGCAAGCTGCTTGCTGCCTTTACGATTGCACATTTACCACGCGACCGACAGTTCAACCGCATTCAACGTGAAGCAACTCACCCACCTCATCGACCGTTCGCGACCCGCTCAGGGCTGGTACGCGACTGCGCGCGCCGCATCGGCGCCGTCGGGCGGTCGTTCCGAGTTGGTCGCGCCGTCGCGACCGATCGGGCAGGGCGTCACGATGAATGCGCAGGTTCCGGGAGAAGGCGGCGGTTGACGCTCCTTCGACACTCGATGTTCGAGGCCCGGATCCCTGACAAGGAATCCGGGCTTTTTTGTTTCTGGTCGTACGTTTTTTCGCTCGTCCCATCGAGCGTGTGTTTGAACAACCGTCCGGGGATTCCCTTCAGCGAGGGACGGCCGGAATGTGCGCCGCGGGCAACCGTGTCGTGCAGCGAGAGCGCTGGGCCCGGAGATGGCACTCGCGTTCGAGCACAACCTCGATGGGATGAGTTTTTGAAGTTCGAAGGACGCCGCGGTTCGGGCGCAACAGGGAAAGGAGCGTGTGTGATGAAGAACGACAACAACGATCGAGCGGGCATGCGCGCCATTCCCGGACGGGCGGACGGGCTGCGTCTGGTGGTCTCGCGGAATGCCGGAGTCGCTGCCCAGCGAACCACGATCGTTCCGCGCCCCAAGGACTCGCGCCGTGTGGCGGGACAGATCGCGTTGCTGCCCGGTTCTTGGAACGTTCGCTTCACCGTGCCGCGTCGGCCGACCGCGGTGCGGCAAGGCTCTTTACTCGGCACTCAGGACAAGAGGCGACTCGACGTTCGCCACAAGGAAGGAATCAGCATGAAGACATTCGAAAGACTCATCGGTACGGCTGGCCGCTTCGCGGTCGGCTTCGGTTCGGGACTCGCGCTGGTATGCGCGTTCGTGATCGTCACGACCGATCTCGGCGAAGCGCCGAAGGTCGTGCGGCCGGCGGACATCGTGTATCTCGATACGGTCGTCGTCACGATCTCGGCAGATCGTTTCTACGAACTCCAGGCGGAACTGCGCGGACGGCCGGTTCTGGTTCGCACCCCGGACCATGGCGCCGTGGAGGGGTAGTCCGCAGCAGACGATCCCCGAACGGGGAAGCAGGAGGGCGCCGCTCGAAAGATCGGCGCCCTTTTTCATTGGCGTCATCGCCGAGACCCGGCACCATGCGCGCTCCGTCCTCTTCGTCGCGCCCGTCATGCTCAGCACTCCCATCGACCGGAAGGCCGCGACCGCGGCGGCCGCCATCGGCCTGATCGCACTCGGCGTCATCAGTCTCGTCTACGGTGACTTGCTGCTCCAGTGGCAGCCCGCCCCGACCCACGCGTCGTGGCGCATACCTGTCGCGTATCTTTCGGGCGCGATCCTTTTGATCGCGGGACTCGGCCTGTTTGTCGCGCGCCTGCGACGTGCAGCCGCCGTGCTCGGTTCACTCTGGATCGCGCTGTGGGTACTCGTCCTCCACCTGCCGCTCGCCATCGCGGCCAGGGGCAACGTGGCCGCGCTGCTCGGCGTGGCCGAGTATTCGGCGATGGCGCTCGGCGTCGGCATGCTCGCGCTCGGTCCCGACGCACGGCGCTATCGCCGTGCCCTGGTCGCGGGCTTCGGGATCTGCGCACTGATCTTCGGCCTGTCGCCCTTCGTCTATGCGGACTTCACCGCGCAGATGGTCCCGGACTGGCTGCCTTCGCATCTCGGCGTCGCCTACCTGACCGGGGCCGTGCATGCGCTCACCGGCCTGTGCCTGCTGTCCGGATTCGTGATGCCGCTGGCCGCCTGGATCGAGGCCATGATGATGTGCGCCTTCGTCGTGCTGCTGCATGTCCCGGGCATGCCGCTGCGCTGACCGATCGGCTGCAATGGACGATGCTGGCGATCGCGACGACGCTCACCAGCGCGGCCTGGCTCGTGGCCGCATCGACCCGTGGCGGTGTTCGCACGAACGGCTCGGTCGGCCTGTCGCCACCCTTCACGGCCTGACGACCGACCCTCGCTTCTGCGCGATGATCCGGCTGCTCGAACGCGATCTGCCGCTGCGTTGACTCGACGAAAGCCTCGCGCGTGCCGGGCACGGTGAAGGAGAGACCGTGCTGTTCGGTGGCGAGACGGGCATCGGCAAGACCAGTCTGCTCGAAGGCTTCATGGCCGAGCACACCGGGATGCGGGTGTTGTGGGGCGCGTGCGAGGCCCTGTACACGCCGCATCCCCTCGGGCCGTTGCACGACATCGCCCACGCGGCACGTGGTCCGTTGAAGGCCTTGCTCGCCGACGACACGGATCGCGCCACGCCGTCCGCCTCGGGTTGCCGCGGTTGTCGCCGGCTGCCGTGGCCACGCTCGCGTCCGGCGCCGAGCGCAGCGATGCCGGCCTGCATGCAGCGACCGGCGGCAATCCCTTCTTCGTCACCGAGACCCTCGACCTCGCCACGCGCTAGGGTTCGCTGCAGCGGATCGCGCCCGTCCGCTGCGCCCGGGCGGAGGTGGCGTGGCTACGTTCCGACACCGACGCCGTGCGTCGCGAAGTACTCGCCACCTTCGCGCTGGCGCACGCGAAGGGCCACCCCTGGTTTCTCGGCAAGCTGAGCTTATGGCTGTGGCGGATCGGCGACCTGCGCGATGCGCCCGAGGCCTGCGCGGCGCCTTACGCGTTGCAGATCGCCGGACGCTGGCAGGCCTCGGCCGATGCAGGACATGCCGCGCTACATGGTCGAACGCAGTTCCCCGCAAAGCCTCTCGATCCCGATGACGCACGAGGGCCCCGTGATGTGTCAGGGTGTGGTCGCGACCAAGGCGGGCGTCGGCGTGACCTGGCTCCATTCTTACGTGAACCCCGAGCGCACGAAGACCTTCTGCGTCTACGACGCCCGGACGCCCGGACGCCCCGACGCCGGAGGCGACCCGCAAGTCGGCCGACACGAACGGCCTGCCGGTCGATGTCATCACCCAGGTCTCGGTCCTCGACCCGTACTTCTCTCGAAGCTGAAGGGTGGGACCGGACGCCTATCCGGTCCCATGCGATCAAGCCGCGGCCGTCACCACGTTGCCCGTGCCCGGCGCGCCGGGCAGTCCCGAGGCCAATGCCCGGAGGAACGACGGCAGCGAGTCGCCGCTGCTCGTCGCTGCCGTCGTTCCTCCGCTGCCTTGCGAGACGAGCGCGTCGAAACTCTCCTCGAGCGTCGCGAGCGTGCCGTCGGTGGGAGTCGTCGACGCCAGCTTCTGGATCATGCTCTGCAGGTCGGACTCGAGCTTGCCGCCGCCGTGACCGTGACCATGCCCGTGATGCGCCTTGCCTAGATCGGCCGAGGTGTCGCTGCTGGCCCCGGACGGCGACGCGAGGTGGTGGAGCTGTTGTGCGGCAGTCAGACCCGAACTGCTGCCGATCGACGAGATGGTCATGATGTCGTTCCTTGAAAGAGGTGCGTGATGGATGCTTGGTGACCGTCGAGCGGTGCTCGCGGCTCGGCATCGAACCGTTTCTAAGATCGCCCGCACCTCTTCCATCGTCAGAACAGCGCGCCTTTTCAGCGGTACCGATCCGGCTGAAACGTTCTGTGATCGGTGGCCCGATCGCTGCAACGATTCGCGGGAGACGCGTCGTGCAGGAAGGACCGCTTCGCAAAACTTTTCAGCTCGCGTACTGCGCGATGCCGTTGCCGAACGACCAGTTCTCCTTCTTCACCTCGACGAGGCTGACGAAGGCGTCCTCGAGACGGACGCCGAGGCGCTCGTGCAGGCCGTCGGCGATGGCCTTGAAGAACGCTTTCTTCATCTCGGTCGTGCGGCCTTCGTTGAGCGTGACCCGGATCAGGATGCAGTCGGGCGATCGCTCGATGCCGAGGTAGGTCGGATCGATGGAGAGTCTGTCGGCCGGGTGTTCCGTGAGGATCTGGAAGTGATCGTTCTTCGGCACGTTGATGGTCGCGAGCATCGCGTCGTAGACGACGTCGCCGATGGTCTTGCGGTAGTCCGCCGGCTTGCCAGCGGCGAGGTCGATGCGAACGAAGGGCATGTGATTTCTCCTGAAGGGTCGTGACAGCGGTTCAGGCCGCAGCCGTCTTCTTGGCCTGCTGAATCTCGTAAACCTGCAGATGCACGAAGGCCGCGCGCAGGACCGGCGCGTCGATGCCGAAGCCCTCGGCCCGCTTCAGCATGTCGCCGACGATGCCGTCGGCCTCGATCTTCGGCATACCCTGGCCGATGTCGCGCATCATCGACGCGCCCCACTCGCGCTTCGGGTCGAGCAGCAGGCCTTCCATCTGCGCGATGGTCGGCGCCGACAGCGGATGCTTCGAGGCTGCCGCGACCGCCTGCGTCTCCTTCATGGCCTGCCGCATCACCGCGCGTCCGTCCTTGGTCTGCATGATCTCGGCGACCGTGCCGCGCATCAGGCTGTTGACTGCGGCGGCGGTGCACACCGTGGCCCACTTGTCCCAGAAGTCCTGCGCGATGTCGTCCGACAGCAGCCGCACGCCGACCTTCCGGTCGATGGCGTCGTAGATCTTCTGCGCGACATCGCGTTGCGACGCGAAGCGCGCACCGACGACCCACTTGTCGACCGCGCCCATGTGGACGATGTCGCCGCTCTTTTCGAGCATGGTGGCGATATAGCAGACGCCGCCGAGCACGCGTTCGGCGCCGAAGCGCGCGTCGAGCGCGTTGTAGACCGCGAGGCCGTTGAGCAGCGGCAGGACCATCGCGCCGCCCTCGACCGCGGGTGCGATCGCATCCATGGCCGACGCGAGGTCGTAGGTCTTGCAGGTCAGCAGCACGACGTCGTAGCGCTGCGCCGCAGCGACCTGCTCGACCGTCTTCACCTTCGCGTCGACGGCGCCGAGTTCGCTGCGGATCACGAGGCCGTGTTCGGCGAGATGGGCCGCGCGCTTCGGCCGGACCAGGAAGGTGACGTCGGCGTCGCCTTCGATGAATCGCGCGCCGTAGTAACCACCGACCGCGCCTGCGCCGAGTACGAGGATCTTCATGCCGAGGAACTTTCCTGGTGTGGCTGCACGCCTGCGTGCAGCCGGGCATGTTGCACGCTTCTCCGTCGCACTGCAGCGCCGCCAAATGCGCAAGCTTGATGGCTTGCGGCGCCACGATGCTGATCGCAGAATCACGGGTTGCCGCGGGAATCGCCCGCAAGGAGAAGCCTCGTGTGGTTCCTGCTCGTGTTGCCCTTCATCGGCCTGCTGTGGCTGCCGTTCTACAACCATGAGCTGCCGGCGCTGTTCGGCTTCCCGTTCTTCTACTGGTATCAACTGCTCTGGGTGCCGATGACGGCCGGGCTGATCTGGGTCGTCTACCAGCACGACAAGAAGAAAGGCGTCGAGTGATGGACGGCCAGATTAACTGGACCGCGCTGTCGGTCTTCGTGTTCTTCTTCCTCCTGGTCACCGTGATGGGGTTCTACGCGTCGCGCTGGCAGCGGCCCGCGAAGAAGGAGGCGCACCTCGACGAGTGGGGTCTCGGCGGTCGCAACTTCGGCACGTGGATCACGTGGTTCCTGGTCGGCGGCGACTTCTACACGGCGTACACGGTGATCGCGGTGCCGGCCCTGGTCTACGCGGTCGGCGCCTACGGTTTCTTCGCGCTGCCCTACACGATCCTGGTCTACCCGATCGTGTTCGTGATCATGCCTAAGCTGTGGCACGCCGCGAACAAGGCGGGTCACGTGACCGCGGCCGACGTGGTCTACGGGCGCTACGGTTCGCGCTCGCTCGAGCTCGCCGTCGCTGTCACGGCGGTGGTCGCGACGATGCCCTACATCGCGCTGCAGCTGGTGGGCATGGAGGTCGTCATCAAGGCACTCGGCCTGACCGGCGAGCTGCCGCTCGCGGCGGCCTTCGTGATCCTCGCGCTGTACACCTACTCAGCCGGCCTGCGCGCGCCCGCACTGATCGCGTTCGTGAAGGACCTGATGATCTACATCGTCGTCTTGGTCGCGGTGGTGCTGGTACCGATCAAGCTGGGCGGCTATCCCGCGGTGTTCGCGGCGGCCGGCGATGCTTTCGCGGCCAAGGGTGGCGCGACCGGGCTGACCCTGAAGCCGCAGCAGATCCTGCCGTTCGCGACGCTCGCCCTCGGCTCCGCGCTCGCGGCCTTCATGTATCCGCACACGCTCACCGGCATCTTCGCGGCCAAGAGCGCCGACACGATCCGCAAGAACGCCATCTTCCTGCCCGCCTACACCGTGCTGCTCGGCCTGATCGCGCTGCTCGGCTACATGGCCTACGCGGCAAAGCTCACGGTCAAGAGCAACAACGACGTCGTGCCGGCGCTGTTCAACGCGTTGTTCCCGTCGTGGTTCGCGGGCTTCGCGTTCGCGGCCATCGCGATCGGCGCGCTGGTGCCGGCGGCCGTGATGTCGATCGGCGCGGCCAACCTGTTCACGCGCAATTTCTGGAAGGCCTACGTCGACCCGTCGATCTCGCCGGCCGGCGAAGCGAAGGTCGCCAAGATCACGTCGCTCGGGGTCAAGGTCGGGGCGCTGGTCATCATCCTGTTCCTACCCACGCAGTTCGCGCTCGACCTGCAGTTGCTAGGCGGCGTGTGGATCCTGCAGACCTTTCCGGCCGTGGTATTCGGTCTGTTCTTCGCGTGGTTCGCGGCACCGGCGCTGCTGACCGGCTGGGCGGTGGGCCTGATCACCGGCACGACGCTCGCGTTCATGGACGGCGTGAAACCCGTGCACACGATCCACATCGGCGACGGGAGCTACACGGTCTACACGGGCCTGCTGGCGCTCGTCGTCAACATCCTCGTGGCGGCGATCGTGCAGGTGATCCTGCCTGCCTCTCGCACGAAGCCGGTCGGGGCCTGAACGCTAGATCGTGGTGAACACGTTCCAGTAGTCTTGGGACGGCGGCGCTTCGTCGACCTCGGCGCGGATGGTGCGATCGCGTCCCTGGTTCTTCGCTTCGTAGAGGGCGAAGTCCGCCCACTGCACGGCCTGCTCCAGCGTCTGGCCCGGCTTCAAGGCGGTCAGCCCGGCGGAAAATGTCACGCGGGTGTGCGGGAAGGCGGCCCAGCTCGCGGGCAACGCCACGCGGGCACGGGCGCGCTCGATGGTCGCCTCGGCGTCCTGCAGTGGCGTGTTCCGCATGATCAGCAGGAATTCCTCGCCGCCCCAGCGGGCCAGGACGTCGCCGGCGCGCAGGGCCGCCTTCGTCTCGCGGGCGAAGACGCGCAGCACTTCGTCTCCCGCCGCGTGGCCGAACGTGTCGTTGATGCGCTTGAAACGGTCGAGATCGATGATCGCGAGACACAGCATCTCGCCGCTGCGATGCAGGCGCTCGATCTCGTGGGGCATCCATTCCTGGACGTGCCGGCGGTTGGGCAGACCGGTCAGGTGATCCTGCGTCGCGAGCAGCCGAAGTTCCTCCATCATCGCCCGCAGCGTCTGCTTCTGGTGCTGGAGCTTCGAGCGAAGACGGCTCAGCTGGCCGGCCAGATACGACAGCGGCAGGACGGTCATCACCATATAGGAGAAGGCGAACAGTTCGACATCGGGCGGGAACGTCGCCGGCTTCGTCCAGGCACCGAAGAATATCGTGGTCGCGAAGACGGCGAGCGCGAACCAGCCCAGTTGCCGGCAGCGTTCGGGTGTCAGGATGAAGGCGCCGTAGACCAGGATCAACGCGACGATCATCGGCATCGTGCCGCGGAAGTGGGCGTGCACGTGATAGGCCGACGCGACAGTCGCGATCGCGAAGATCATCTGCGGCATTGTCAGGGACGGTTCGCGGCAGCGCGACGAGAGGCCGCTGCGGACGGCGACCGCGAAACCAAGCGGGCCCGCGAGGCACAGGACGCTCAGGATCCACGTGCCCTGCAGGTCGCTGAAGCCGAGCCCGTACGAGATCCACTGAAGTGCGACGCACAGCGCATAGACCGCCGCCGCCATGAGCGTGCGTGCCATGCGGACCCGCAGGTGCGTCTCCGTGCCGAGGAGGCGATCCAGGTAACGCGAGGGGATCTGTGGCCAAGCGGATCGGGTCATTCGGGCGGGTCGTGGCGCAAGGACTTCCGGGACGGGTTTCGATCCTTGCCCAGGCAAGGCCGGGGAGAACCGCGGCGCGGCTTCGATAGCCGCCCGTGACTCGTGATCGGCATCCGCGCGCCGATCTTGAGTGCGATCAGCGAGTCACGCGCGCGGTCACCACTCCGCCGCGAGCACCACGCGGTCGCGGCCGTTCGCCTTGGCCCGGTAGAGCGCTCGATCGGCTTGCGACAGCAGGGTCGCCGCATCGATCGGATCGCCGCGGTAGATTGCGACACCGATGCTGGCCGTCACCGCGACGGTGGTGTCGAGTACCCCGAAGCCGGCGCGCATGGCGACGACCATCTTGGTGCCGAAGGCCTCGGCCTGCGCCTCGCTGGCGAGGCCTTCGATGACCACGACGAATTCGTCGCCGCCATGTCGCGCGACCAGGTCGATATCGCGCACCGATCGCTTCAGCCGCGCGGCACATTCGGTGAGGACGGCGTCGCCGGCCGCATGCCCGAGCGTGTCGTTGATGGTCTTGAAGCGATCGATGTCCAGGTACAGCACGGCCATTGCGAGACCCGAGCGACGGGTTCGCGCCATCGCCTCGACGAGCTTCTCTTCCAGTTGCCGGCGGTTGGCGAGTCCGGTCAGGGGATCGAAGCGCGCGAGCGTGTCGAGCTGGGCCTGGGTTTCCTTGAGCTCGGTGATGTCGGTGGTCAGTGCGTAGATGCCGGTGAGGCTACCCGCGGCGTCGAAGTGCGGCAGATAAATGGTGTGCAGGCAGCGGATGCCACCCGGCAGCGTGATGGGCTGCTCGAACGACACCTTCACGCCGCGCCGTGCCTGCTCCAGATAGTCGCGACGGCCCGCGTAGTACTCGATGCTGGTCGCCTCGCTGACGTGCCTGCCGAGCATCGCGGCCGTATCCACACCGAGCCAGGTGCGGTAGGTCTCGTTGACGAAGCGGAAGCGTCCCTTCGTGTCGATCTCCGCGATCATCACCGGCAGGTGGTCGATCACGCCGCGCAGGCGCTCCTCGCTATCGGAGCGCCGCATCTCGGCCCGTTTGCGGTCGGTGATGTCGAACGTCATCGTGAAGAAGCCGGTCACTTGACCGGCAGCGTCGATGTCCGGCGCGTAGTGGGTCTGGTAGTAGAAGGGCCGGCCGCGGACCTCGGTATAGCCCTCGAAGATCACCGCTTCGCCGGACAGGGCCGTCTGAACATGGGCCGCGATCGTCGCGTAGTCCATGCCCGCGTGAATTTCCTGCACGTCGCGCATCTTCATGCCGAGCATGGCCTTGCGATCGATGTTGAAGACGCGTTCCACCTGGCTGTTGACGAAGGTGTAGCGCAGATCCCGGTCGAGCCGCGTGATCAGCGACGGCAGGCTGTCGGTGATCAGACGCAGCGACCGTTCGCTCTCGATGCGGTGCAGCTCCGCTTCCTTGCGATCGGTGATGTCCTGCGCTGTGCCGACGATCAGCGACGGCTTGCCGTCCTCGAACTCGACGGTGGACAGCGTGCGGATCCAGACTCGCCGACCTCGCGCGGTGGTGATGGTCAGTTCGAGGTCCCACGGCGTGCCGTGGGTGCGAGCGGCTTCCATCGCCGCCTCGATAACCGGTCGGGATTCCGGCGTGAACAAGCTGACCGCCTGCTTCAGGTCGGGCTTCTCGGCGGGATTGAGTTCATGGAGCCGGTAGATCTCGTCGGACCAGTACACCGCTCCCGTGTCGACGCCGATCGACCAGCCGCCGACGCGCGCCATGCGGCCGGTGCGGACCAGCAGGTCGTTGGCCCGGCGCAGCGCCAGCTCGTTGTTCTTGCGTTCGTCGATGATCGTCGTGGTGCCGACGATGCGGATCGCGTGCCCGTTCGCGTCGCGCTCGACCGCCGTGCCGCGCTCGAGCGCCCACAGCACGCGCCCGTCCTTGTGGCGCACGCGCACCTCCGCCTCGAAGCGCGGGATCAGTCCCTTCTTGTAGCGCTCGATCTCCGCCAGGGCGGCCTCGCCATCGGCGGGATGGACCATGGACTTCCAGAGGCGATTGGCCGCGTTGGCCTTCTGGACCTCGGCGAGCGTGTAACCGAACAGCCTCGCCCAGCGTGCGTCGCAGACCACAACGCCCTCATCGACGTGCCAGTCCCACAGGCCCGCGTCCCCGCCGCTCAAGGCGAGTTCCAGGCGCTCCGTGTTGCGCCGTCGTTCTTCGTCGAGTCGCACGTTGTCGCTGACGTCGACATGGGTACCGACGATGCGCAACGCCTCGCCCCGCACGTTGCGTTCGACGATCACGCCACGGTCCAGCACCCACAGGTAGTGCCCGTCCGCGTGCCGCATCCGATGCGTGCATTCGTAGAAGGCCGCGCGACCGTTCAGGTGCGGCTCCATCGCCTTGGTCAATGCCGGCCAGTCGTCGGGATGGACCAGCGAGCGCCATTCGAGCGGATCCCCGGCCGCCGACACGCCGGCATAGCCGAGCATCAGCTGCTCGCGCGCGTTGACGGTCCAGACGCCGGTGGGGACATGCAGGTCCCACAGGCCCATCTGTCCGCCGCGCAGCACCAGCTCGAGCAACTCCATGCCGCGCTTCTGCTTGAGCCGTGCCTCGACGGTCATCTTTTCGTTCTCGCGCGCGGTCCGTTCCGACGCGATCGCCTTGGCGCGCAGGTCGAGCAGCAGCGAAGCCTGGCGCGCGAGCGCCGCGAGGCATTGGCGTTGCGCCTCGGTGAGCGTGCGCGGCTCGGTGTCGATCACGCACATCGTGCCAATCGCTTCGCCGCTCGCCATCACGATCGGCGCGCCGGCATAGAAGCGGACGTGCGGCTCGCCGGTGACGAAGGGGTTGTGATCGAAGCGCGGATCGTGGGCCGCGTCCTCCACCGTGAAGATCTCGTCCGGCTTGAGGATCGCATGTGCGCCGAAGGCCAGGTTGCGCTCCGTCTGCTTGAGCGTCGTGCCGACCGTCGACTTGTACCACTGCCGGTCCGCGTCGATCAGCGCCACCATCGCGATCGGCGTGTCGCAGACCTGCGAAGCCAGCACCGTCAGATCGTCGTAGGCCTGCTCCGGCAACGTGTCGAGGATCTCGAGGCCGTGCAGGGTCGCGAGGCGATCGGTCTCGTTGACGGGAAACGGGGCGGGCTTGAAAGGCATCTTGCGGGTCTGGCGCGCTGCGATTCAGGTCTCGTGCCTCGGCGCGTGCACGCCGCCCGGTCGCGATCCGTGATCAGTCGTGAACACACTCGGGATTATGAATCCCGCGCAATCAGACGCTCACAGAAAATGGCGCCGGGTGGAATTGGCGCAACACTTGTCGCCGAAGCTTCCCGATCGGGCTTCGCGACAGGCCATCCGCCCCACGCAGAAAGCCTCGTGAAGCGGCTCAGAAACCCAGGGCACTCAGGCCGGGATGGTCGTCGGGCCGTCGACCGAGCGGCCAGTGGTAGCGGCGTTCGCTCTCGGCGATCGGCAGGTCGTTGATGCTCGCGATGCGCAGGCGCATCAGGCCGTCGGCGTCGAACTCCCAGTTCTCATTGCCGTAGCTGCGGCACCACTGGCCGGCATCGTCGTGCCACTCGTAGGCGAAGCGCACGGCGATGCGGTTCTCGTGGAAGGCCCATACCTCCTTGACCAGGCGATAGTCGAGTTCGCGCGCCCACTTCCGCACGAGGAAGACTTCGATCGCCTCGCGGCCCTCGATGAACTCGGCGCGGTTGCGCCAGCGACTGTCGGTCGTGTAAGCCAGTGCCACGCGCGCCGGATCGCGCGAGTTCCAGGCGTCCTCAGCCATGCGCGCCTTCTGTGCGGCGGTCTCGAGCGTGAACGGGGGCAACGGAGGGCGGGACATGGCGGGCTCGTCTGCAAGGAGGGAGGTCGACCGGAGGGTAACGGGTTGCGACGACAATGCGCGACCCGATGCGCTTTCACCACCCCGACCGATGACCGAAGTCCCTCGTGCCGCGATCAGCTGGAGCGCCGGCAAGGACGCGTGCCTCGCGTGGCTGCTGGTGCGCGAGCAGGGGCTCGACGTCACGACCTTCGTGACCATGCTGGACCCCGATGGACCGAGCAAGAGCCACGCGTTGCCGCGGGCGTTGGTCGAGGCGCAGGTGCGGGCGCTCGGCGGCCGCTGGCACCCGGTCGAGGTGGCGATGAACGACTACGCCGCGGTCTTCGCGGCAATGCTCGATGGATTGCGGGCGGCCGGCCATACCCACATGGTCTTCGGCGACATCGACCTGCAGGCCCATCGCGACTGGCTCGAGCCGATGTGCCGACGCGCCGGACTCGGAGCCGTGTTCCCGTTGTGGCTGATGCCCCGCGGCGAGGTCGCGTCGTCGATCATCGCGCACGGCATCCGGGCCCGCGTCGTCTGCGTCGACACGCGCTGGCTCGACGATCGCTTCTGCGGCGTCGAGTACGACGAGGCTTTCATCGCGCGACTGCCGGCCGGCGTGTGTCCGTGCGGCGAAGGCGGTGAATTCCACACCTTCGTGTGGGACGCGCCGGGCTTCGATGGTCAGCTTGCGCTCGCCCCGGGTACGAAGCGTCGCGTGCCTTCGTCCCCGCCGCTGTCGCCGACCACCCTAATCTTCGAAACGCCATCCCTGCGATGAAGCGCGGACCGCAACGCATCGTCTGCTTGACCGAGGAGACCACCGAGTGGCTCTACCTGCTCGGCGAGGACGCCCGCATCGTCGGTATCTCGGGCTACACGGTGCGGCCTCGTCGCGCACGGGCGGAGAAGCCGCGCATCGCGTCTTTCCTCGACGGCCGCATCGACCGCATCGCGGCGCTCGAGCCCGACCTGGTCGTCGGCTTCTCGGACCTGCAGGCCGACCTCGCGAGTCGTCTGATCGCCCTCGGCCTGAACGTACTCGTGACCAATCAACGCAGCGTCGCCGAGATCCTCGCGACGATGCGCATGGTCGCCGCGCTGGTCGACGCGCAGGATCGCGCGGAGGCCTGGATCGCCGACTGCGTCGCGCGCTGGAAGGAGATCGCCGCGATCACGGCGGTGTGGCCGAAGCGTCCGCAGGTCTACTTCGAGGAATGGGACGACCCGATGATCAGCGCGATCCGCTGGGTCTCCGAGCTGATCGCGATGGCGGGTGGCGAGGATGTCTTCGCCGAACTGGGCCTGAAGTCGCTCGGCCGCGATCGCATCATCGTCGACCCGCTGGAGCCGGTGCGGCGCGCGCCGGACCTGATGGTCGCTTCGTGGTGCGGCAAGAAGTTCAGGCCCGAACGCGTCGTCGCCCGCGCGGGCTGGGCCGAAATGTCGGCCGTGCGCGACGGACGCCTGCACGAGATCAAGTCCTGCGACATCCTGCAGCCCGGTCCGGCGGCGTTGAGCGACGGGCTCGAACAGCTGCATCGCTGCTTCGCCGACTGGGCGGAGGCGCAGCCGCGCAGCGCGTAGAGCCTCGCCACCCGCGCCGCCAGTTCCGCGATGCGCCGGCGCAGGCGCATCGGCTTCAGTACCTCGATGTCGTCGGCGAAGGCGAGCAGCCGAGGCGCTGCGTGGCTGACGCTCTCGATCGGAACCGTGGCGGTGCGCAGGCCTGCCGCGTCCGGCGTGGCGGCGCGGACGCGCTTCGCGATGTCGGCGCCGAGTTCGTCGATGCGCGACATCGCCTGCGGTGCGACGCGCACGGTGGCCGACTCGCGCCGCAGGCCCGCCTCGAAGCGCGCCACTTCCGCCTGCCAGTGCGTGGCGAGCTCGAAGTGGCGCGGCCACGCGAAGCTCTCGTCGAGCAGGGTCGCGTCGCGCATCCGGTCGACGCGATAGATGCGGATCTGCTGACGGCTCCGTGCGACGAGGTGTCAGGCGCCCGCCTTCAGCACCAGCCCCAGCGGATCGACGCGCCGGATCCCGTGTGTCTCCCAACTCTGGTAGTCGATCGACAGGCACTGGCCGGTCCACACCGCCCGTGACACGGTCGCGAGAGAGGGGGAGGCACCGCGCGGCGATACCAGTCGACCGGGTCGATCCGGCCGGCAACGCGGCCAGCAGCTTCAGCCGGGCCGATGCCGCGTGTTCGGCCAGCCCGAGGTCGGACGCCGGACCGGCGAGCCCGACCATCATCAACGCCTCCACCTCGGGCTGCGAAAGGCCGGTGAGGCGCGTGCGATAGCCGTCGACGAGGCGGATGCCGCCACCGGGTCCGCGGTCGGCGTAGATCGGGATCCCCGTCGCGTCGAGCGCGTCGACGTCGCGATAGATCGTGCGGCGCGACACGCCAAATCGATGCGCGAGGGCTTCGGCCGTGAGCGTTCTCTTGATCTGGAGTTCGATCAGGATCGACAGGAGACGGTCGGCACGCGTCGCGACAGGATGCCAAAAATAGCTGACAAAGGACGGCAACTATCGTCGCTATCGTGGTGGTTCGACGCCGTCCGATCAACGAGGAGACTTAGGGATCTCCTGCGTAACTTCGTTTGATAGTCGACCGATGGAACGATCGAGTTGATTGAGCGCGGCGCGGTCGCGAACGGCCAAGCGAGACGGGCATGGTCCGCTCGGAACTGCTTCCAAGCCCTGCATAACTGCACTTTCACGCACTGCCGACGGACCGATCCCATCGATCACGTCCATCGTCTGCGCACCATCCACAGATTCGACAGCGCAAACAGTGTGATCGATTGCGCCGTGTTCTTGGCCACGCCGCGATAGCGAACCTTGACGAAGCCGAACTGCCGCTTGATGACGCGAAACGGGTGCTCGACCTTGGCCCGGATGCTC
>JANXTA010000156.1 GCA_025356395.1 Betaproteobacteria bacterium | reverse complement strand
CCGAGAGCCAGGCACACCTTGGCGAACAGCTTCGATCGATACGCGGAGCCGTTGTCGGTCAGCAAGCGCTCGATGCGCACGCCGAGCGCGGCGTAGTGAGCAACGGCGTTTTGCAGGAAGGCGACGGCCGAGTCTTTCCGTTCATCGACATGGATCTGCACGAAGCCGATCCGCGAGTGATCGTCGATGGCGACGTGCGCGAACTCCCATCCGGCGCCATCGACCGAGTCGCGTCGATCGCCGGTGACTCGATGGCTGGGTCGCACGATACGACCGAGCTTCTTGGTATCGATGTGCAGGAGCTCGCCGGGACGAGCATGTTCGTAGCGAACAACAGCGGTCCGGGGATCAAGCGCCTTGATGCTCGACAGGCCCAGTCGATCGAGCAAGCGACTGATCGTCGCCACGCTACGACCGACGATCCGCGCGATGACGCGCATCGGCCGACGGGCGCGGCGCAGTCGCTCGATGCGCTCCTGCAGCAATGCATCCACAGTCGTGCGAGTGCGATGGGGCCGCGAGCTGCGATCAAACAAGCCGACATCGCCGTGGATGACGAAGCGTTGTCTCCACTTGGACGCGGTGCGCACGCTGATGCCGGCCGCTTTGGCAGCCGGCATCAGCCCCATCACCGCAATCCGCTCGATCAGCAACTTGCGTCCTTCATAAGTCGTTCTGGCATTCTTGTGGCTGTTCATCCGGTTGGTCTCCTGAGGTCGCTGGGGCGTCGACAACTCCAGTCTCCCAGAACCTTCCGGATGAACAACCTATTGCAACATCACACCTAGGCGTTCGCGCGTACGCCGTGCAGGTCACGGTGCGGGGTCGCAACCACGACCACTTTGCGGTAGCCTTCAGCTCCACCTCCGACCGGTCGTTCCGTACGCCTTCGACCGGCTCCACGCGCGCCGAACACGACTCCTGCCACCGCTGCGGACCCGCGGTAGCGTCTCGAAGTCGACGGCCTTTTCCGAAAGTGCGAAGCCCATGAGTGCCCTGCCCGTATCCACGCCGCACGGCGTCGCGACCGACCCGATTGGCGAGCTGTTCGGTCGCCTCGAGGCCGATGTGGAATTCTTCGCGGTCCGCTTCGTCGAGGAAGACAGCGAGACCGTCTCGGTCCGCAAGGGCGTGCCGCAGCCGTTCACGCGCAACCTCGATCGGGGGGCGATGGTCACGGTGATCGACCGCGGCGCGTACGGCTACGCGGCCACGTCCGATCTGTCGCTCGAAGGCCTGCAGGCCGCGCTCGACAGCGCCAGCGACTGGGCGGCGGCGACCCGCAACACGTCCGTGCTGCAGTACCCGATGCCGGCCGATGCGGCGCCTCGTGGCCACTACGCATCGCCGGTCGATCGTCCGATGCCCTCGCGACGCGAACTGTTCGCGCTGGTCACGCAGGTCGACGCAGCCGCGCAGATCGATCCGCGCATCGTCGACTGCCATGCGTCGATCGAGACCTGCGTGGCTTCGCATCGCTACCTGACCAACCGCGGCGGCGACGTCACGCAGGTCCATCATTTCGTCCTGCCCAACGTGGCGGCCACGGCCAGCGACGGCCAGGACACGCAGACCCGCAGCCTCGGCGGCCAGTACAACGGCTTCTGCCAGCAGGGCGGCCGCGAGGTGCTCGACCGATCGGGCTTCGTCGACGGCGGCGCGCTGGTCGCCCGCGAGGCGCTGGACCTGCTCGACGCGCCGAACTGCCCGAGCGGTCGCATGGACCTGCTGCTGATGCCCGACCAGATGATGTTGCAGATCCACGAGTCGATCGGGCATCCGCTCGAGCTCGATCGCATCCTCGGCGACGAACGCAACTTCGCCGGCACCAGCTTCGTCACGCTCGACATGTTCGGCCACTACCAGTACGGCTCGCCGCTGCTCAACGTGAGCTTCGATCCGACCCGTCCACAGCAATTCGCGAGCTATGCCTTCGACGACGAGGGCGGTTCCGCGCAGCGCGAGCTGCTGATCCGCGAAGGCCTGCTCGTGAAGCCGCTGGGCGGGGCGCTGTCGCAGGCGCGCGCGAAGCATCTGCTGGGTGAACACGTCGACCTCGGCGGCACCGCCAACACGCGCTCAAGCAGCTGGAACCGCGCGCCGATCGACCGCATGGCGAACCTCAACATCGAGGCTGGCAACTCGAAGCTCGCCGAGATGATCGCGTCGATCGAGCACGGCGTGATGATGAAGACCAACGTCTCGTGGTCCATCGACGACTCGCGCAACAAATTCCAGTTCGGCTGCGAATGGGGCCAGCTGATCGAGCACGGCAAGCTGACCACGATTGTCAAGAACCCCAACTACCGCGGCGTGTCGGCGACCTTCTGGCGCAGCCTCAAGGCCGTCGGCGACGAGAGCACGCTGCAGGTGATGGGCACGCCGTTCTGCGGCAAGGGCGAGCCCTCGCAGGTGATCCGCGTCGGCCACGCGTCGCCGGCCTGCCTGTTCGCCGATGTCGACGTGTTCGGCGCCGGAGGGGCGACATGAGCGCGGTGCCGTCGAGATTGGCCCCGCGGGCCGACCGCATGCCGCGGCTGGATGCGGAGAGCTACTTCGCGGAGCTGGCGAAAGGCCTGCCGGATTTTCTCGCCGCCGACGAGCACTTCATGTGTTCGTACGCGGCCGAACAATCGGATTTCGTTCGCTTCAATCACGCACGCATCCGCCAGGCCGGGCACGTCGACCAGGCCTACGCGACGCTGCGCCTGATCGACCAAGCCGCGGACGGTGCGCGCCACGCCGCGATCACGCTGACCCTGTCGGGCGACGTCGCCGAAGATCTCGCGCATGCAGCCCGCGCGCTCGCGTCGTTGCGCGACGTGTTGCGGACGCTGCCGGTCGATCGGCTGGCGACGGTCGAGACCCAAG
>JANXTA010000146.1 GCA_025356395.1 Betaproteobacteria bacterium | reverse complement strand
TCAAGCGCTACAAGATCAACTTCACCGGCAACTCGGCACGGACCTTCACGGGCCTGATGGTGCTGGCCGACGCGATCAACCGCGCCGGTGCGACCACGCCCGAGGCGATTCAGAAGGCGTTGATCGCGACCAACGTGCCGGCGAACAAATTGATCATGCCGTGGAAAGGCGTGAAGTTCGACGAGACCGGCCAGAACACGCTCGGCCAGGGAATCATCGTCCAGATCATCGGCGGGCAATACAAGACAGTGTGGCCGTTCGAACTCGCGGCACAGGAGATCGTTTGGCCGATGCCGAAGTGGAGCGATCGGAAGTAACAGCAACGACGCTGGATTCCCGCGTTCGCGGGAATCCAGCGTCGTTGCACTTGAACGAGCGAAGATGCCCTCCACCGACATCCTTCTCCAGACCCTGCTGTCGGGCATCCTGATCGGCCTGATCTATGCGCTCGTTGCGATCGGGCTGACCATCATCTTCGGCGTGATGGACGTCGTGAACTTCTCGCACGGCGAGTTCCTGATGATCGGGATGTACTCGAGCTTCTGGCTCTACGCGTTGTTCGCGCTCGATCCGCTCCTCACGCTGCCGCTCACCGCGATGATGCTGTTCGTGTTCGGCTTCCTGCTGTACCGGCTGCTGATCCGCCGCATCACCGACGCGCCGATGCTGTCGCAGATCTTCACGACTTTCGGCCTGATGATCCTGTTCCGCGGGCTCGCGCAATATTTTTGGAAGCCCGACTTCCGCAGCATCCAGCACTCGTCGGTCGAAGGGACGCTGTCGATCGCCGGTATCCAGATCGGGCTGCCGCAGTTCGTGGCGGGCATCGGCGCGATCGTCGTGACGGTCGGCATCCACCAGTTCATCACGCGCACGCGGACCGGTGCGGCGCTCGAGGCGACCGCATCCGATCGCGATGCCGCGCGCCTGATGGGCATCGACTCGCAGAAGATGTTCGCGATCGCGTGGGGCATCGGCGCCGCGTGCGCCGGGGTCGCGGGCGGGCTGCTGTCGACCTTCTTCCCGATCTTTCCCGAGGTCGGCGCCAACTTCATCCTGATCGCGTTCGTCGTCGTCAACCTCGGCGGCTTCGGCAGCATCGCCGGCGCGTTCTGGGCCGGCATCATCGTCGGGCTGGTCGAGGTGATGGGCGGCCTGCTGCTCGGCCCGCAGTACAAGCTCGCGCTGGTCCTCGCCCTTTTCCTCGCCGTGCTGATGTCGCGGCCGCAGGGCCTGATGGGCAAGGCATGAGCAGCCTTGCACCGATAGCCGACGACGCGCTGACCGCGCCGCCGATCAGCCGTCGACCGGGAAAGAACGCGGCCATCGCGCTGGTCGTCCTGATCGTCACGGCGCTCGTGCCGCAGATTGTCACGTCCCCGTCGCGCCTCAACCTCGCGGTGCTGATCCTGATGGCCGCGCAGCTCGGCGTCGCGTGGAACATCCTCGGCGGCTACGCGGGGCAGATCTCGCTCGGCCACGCAGCCTTCTTCGGCGTCGGCTCCTACACCGCGACGCTGCTGTTCATGAATTTCGGGATCAGCCCGTGGATCGGCATTCCCGCAGGCGGACTGCTCGCGGCGCTGATCGGCCTCGTCGTCGGCTGGTCGTGCTTCAAGCTGAAGGGCCACTACTTCGCGATGGCCACGATCGCGATCGCCGAGATCATGCAGATCGGCTTCAACAACTGGGAGTACGCGGGGGCCGCGGTCGGCCTGTCGCTGCCGATGATCCAACGCGGCTGGAGCGTGATGATCTTCAGCGAAAAGGCGTCTTACTACTACCTCGCGCTGGGTCTGCTGGTGTTCTCGCTGCTGGTCAACTTCGCGATCGAGCGCAGCTTCCTCGGCTACTACTTCCGCGCCATCAAGGACGAACCCGACGCGGCGCGCAGCATCGGCGTGGGCCTCACAGTCTTTAAGCAGATGGCGTTGTTCGCGAGCAGCTTCCTGACCGCGATGGGCGGCGGGCTGTACGCATTCAAGGAGCTCTACATCGATCCGCCGTCGGTGCTCGCGACCGGCCTGTCGATCAAGATGGCGCTGGCCGCGATCCTCGGCGGCGTGGGCACGCTGTTCGGTCCGGTCGTCGGAGCAGTGATCCTGACGGCGATCGAGGAAGGCAGCCGCGCGCTGCTCGGCGGCTCGGGTCGCGGCACCGACCTGATCCTCTACGCGCTGATCATCATCGGCGTCGCGATCTACTACCCGAGAGGCGTGATCGGCTGGTTGCTCGACCGCCGCGACCGGAAGACCCGACATGCTGCACGTTGACCACGTCACCAAGCGCTTCGGCGGCCTCGTCGCCAACGAGGACGTGTCCTTCGATGTCGAGGCGGGGAAGATCGTCGGGCTGATCGGGCCGAACGGCGCGGGCAAGACGACGTTGTTCAATTGCATCGCCGGCTACTTCCCGCCGTCGAGCGGGTCGATCACGCTCGGCGGCACCGACATCGCGGGCCTGCGTCCCGAGCAGTGCGCGAAGGCCGGCATCGGCCGCACCTTCCAGATCGCACGGACCTTCGTCAGCATGACTGCGCAGCAGAACGTGATGGTGGGCGCGCTGCTGCGCAATCGCAGCGTGCGGGATGCGCGGGCGCAGGCCGACGAACTGCTCGACTTCGTCGACCTGACGCGCTGCGCGGACCGTCCCGCCGGGAGCCTGACGATCAGCGAGCAGCGACGCCTCGCCGTCGCGCGGGCGCTGGCCACCAGGCCGCGCCTGCTGCTGTTGGACGAGGTGATGGCCGGGCTCAATCCCGCCGAAGTCCGCGAGGCCGTGAGGATCGTGTTGCGCATCCGCGACCAGGGCATCGCGTGCCTAATCGTCGAGCATGTGCTCGAAGGGATCATGCCGATCGCCGATCGCATCGTCGTGCTCGACTACGGCAGGAAGATCGCCGATGGCACGCCGGCCGAAGTGTCGAGCGATCCCGTGGTCATCGCGGCCTATCTCGGAGATTGACGCGTGATGACGACTACGCGCGCGATGCTCGCCGTCAAGGACCTGCGCGTCAGCTACAGCGGCGTGCTCGCGGTCTCGAAGGTCGACCTGCACGTCGACGACGGTGAGATCGTCGCGCTGGTCGGTGGCAACGGCATGGGCAAGTCGACCACGCTGCGCGCGATCGCCGGACTCAACGGGTGCGACGAGGGCTCGATCCACTTCGACGGCGCCGCGGTCCACGACGTGCCTGCGCATCGACGCGTGCTGCTCGGACTCTCGCTCGTGCCTGAAGGCCGGCGCCTGTTCCCGCGCCTCACGGTCCAGCGCAACCTCGAGCTCGGCGCCTACACGCGACGCGATCGCAAGGAAGTGGCCGAGTCGCTGAATCGCGCGTTGAACCTCTTCCCCGTACTCAAGGATCGCCGCGCGCAACTCGCCGGCACGATGAGCGGCGGCGAGCAGCAGATGTTGGCGATCGCGCGCGGGATGATGGCCCGGCCGCGCTTCCTGATGCTCGACGAGCCCTCGTGGGGCGTGGCGCCCAAGCTGGTCACGCGCATCCTCGACGCGATCCAGGAGGTCAACGCGCAGGGCGTGTCGATCCTTCTGGTTGAGCAGAATGTCAACAAGGCTCTGTCGATCGCCAATCGCGCGTATGTGATCCAGACCGGCCGCATCGTGCTCGAAGGCCAGGCCAGCGACCTGCTCGGCGACGAGAACGTGAAGAAGGCTTACCTCGGGCTGTGATGAGGGTCGACCCTACGCTCACGCCTGCCGCATTCCGCGAGCGCTGCCGCAACGGTCTTCACCTCGGCCCGACCGCGGGCATCGCGCCCGGCTTCGTGCAGGCCAACCTGATGATCGTGCCGCGCGACGTGGCCTTCGACTTCCTGCTGTTCTGCCAACGCAATCCCAAGCCCTGCCCGCTGGTCGAGGTGCTCGAAGCGGGCAGGACCGAGCCGTCGATCGCGCCGGGCGCCGACATTCGCACCGACCTGCCCGGTTACCGGGTGTATCGCGATGGCGCCCTAGTCGACGAGCCCCACGACGTCACCCCTCTGTGGCGCGATGACCTCGTCACCTTCCTGATCGGCTGCAGCTTCTCGTTCGAATCGGCATTGATCGATGCGGGGATTCCGCTGCGACATGTCGACCAGGGGATCAACGTCGCGATGTATCGCAGCGCGATCGCCTGCAATCCCGCCGGCATCTTCCACGGCCCGATGGTGGTCAGCATGCGGCCGATCCAGGCCGCCGACGTGGCACGCACTTTCGAGATCTGCGCACGCTTTCCCGACGTTCACGGCGCGCCGCTGCACGTCGGCGATCCGCGGGCGCTCGGCATCGTCGATCTGGCCAGCCCGGACTACGGCGACGCCGTGGATATCGGACCCGGCGAGCTGCCCGTGTTCTGGGCTTGCGGCGTCACGCCGCAAGCCGTCGCGCAGGCGGCCCGGCTGCCCTTCTGCATCACGCACGCGCCGGGCAGGATGTTCGTCGCGGACACGCGCAACGGGTGAGGGAGCGTGTTGTCGCAACCCAAAAATTTCGCCCGGCTGCAGCGCCCGACCCGTAAAATTCGGTCGCGTTCTCGCAGTCGCACATTCGATGCGCACGCTTGCTCCCGTCGAAGATTTTCTGGTCCTGTTCCCATGAACGCATGCAAGTAACCGTCATCGGCGCCGGCATCGTCGGCGTCTGTACCGCCTGGTCCCTGGCCGAGGCCGGGTGCGAAGTCACCGTCATCGAACGCAATCGCGGCGTCGCCCAGGAAACCAGCTATGGCAACGCCGGAATGGTCGCGCCGGCCTACGCCACGCCTTGGGCCGCGCCGGGCATGCCGACCAGGCTCCTGTCGATGTTGTTCGCCACCGACTCGCCGGTCCGCTTCCAGCCTACCCTCGATCCGGCTCTGTGGCGCTGGGTCGTGCGCTGGCTCGGCGAGTGTCGTACCACGCGCTTCAAGCGCAACAAGGAGCGCATGCAGCGCCTGGCCTTCTACAGCCGCGACGTGCTGGCCGGGATGCGGTCGGGTCACGGCATCGCCTACGAGCGCACCGAGGGGTTGCTGCAGCTGATGCGCGGCGAGCGCGACGTGACGATGGCGCAGACCACGATCGCTTTCCTGAAGGAAGCGGGCATCGCGCATCAGGTGATGTCCCCGGCCGAATGCCGCGTGCGCGAGCCGGGATTGAGCGACATCGCGTTCAGCGGCGGCATCCATCTGCCCGACAGCGAAACGGGCAACTGCCCTTTGTTCGCGAAGCACCTGAAGACGCTGTGCGAGGAACGCGGCGTGCGCTTCGAGTTCGGCACGACCGTCGAGCAGGTGCAGACCGAAGGCGATCGGGTGCGATTGCGCACGAGCACGGCACTCGGCGAGGACCACCGCACACCGGATGCGATCGTCATCGCGGCCGGCATCTCGAGTGCCGTGTTGCTGCGTCAGTTCGGCGTGCGGCTGCCGCTGTATCCGGTGAAGGGCTATGCCGCGTCGGTCGCGATCCGCGAGCCGACCTTCGCCCCGCTCGCCTCGGTGATGGACGAGGCCTACAAGGTCGCGATCGTGCGGATGG
The DNA here is from genome assembly GCA_025356395.1 of Betaproteobacteria bacterium. Taxonomy (GTDB): domain Bacteria; phylum Pseudomonadota; class Gammaproteobacteria; order Burkholderiales; family Burkholderiaceae_D; genus CAHJXF01. The sequence goes on along the minus strand of JANXTA010000146.1, from coordinate 28,815 downwards.
GCAACCGCATCCGCATCGCGGGCACGGCCGAGCTCGGCGATTGCCAGCTGTCGCTCGAGACGCGCAACGCCGAACGCGCGCTGGCCACGGTGCTGAAGGTCGCACGCGACTGGTTCCCGGGTGCCGCGAACTATCAAGGTGCGAGTTGGTGGGTCGGCGCACGACCGATGCTGCCCGATGGTCCGCCGGTGCTGGGGCCGACGCGTCATCCGCGCATCTTCGCGAACCTCGGTCACGGGTCGACGGGCTGGGCGATGGCGCCGGGATCGGGTCGCATCGTCGCGGACCTCGTCACGCAGCGGAAGCCCGCGATCGATCTCGAAGGCCTGACCCTCGCGAGATACGCGTGAGCGCACTCGACCCGCAGCGATGAGGGAAAGCCGCGAAACGATCCTGCGGGCACGCGTGCTGCGAGCCGCAGCAATCCGCGCTGTCGAGATGGCGGCGCAGAGCCGGCGCCCTTCCGAGAGCCTGATGGACCGTGCGGGCAAGGCCGTCGCGACCCTGGCGATCACGATGGCCGCCGAACGCGCGGGCCCGGTGCTGTTGCTGGTCGGGCCGGGCAACAACGGCGGCGATGCCCTCGTCGCCGCGAGGACATTGCTTCAGCGGGGGATCGACGCGCGCGTCGCCTTGCTCGACGAGGACGCGCCGTATGGCGGCGCCGCGCTGCTGGCGTGGACGCTGTGGCAGGAGGCCGCGGGCGATCACGCGAACCCGGTCGACCCTGCGCTCGTGATCGCGGAAGCATCGCTGGTCGTCGACGGGCTGTTCGGCATCGGCTTCAATCGCGCACCGATCGGCAAGGCGCGCGAATGGATCGCCCTGGTCAACGCTGCACGGTGCCCGGTCCTATCGATCGACATCCCGAGCGGCGTCGATGCGGACACCGGCGACGTGGGCGACATCGCCATCGAAGCGGACTGCACGATCTCTTTCATCGCGTTGAAGCCGGGGCTGGTAACCGGCGAGGGCATCGACTGGTGTGGCGAGATCGTCGTCGATCTGCTCGGGACCGAGCGCGACGATGCCTCGATGCAGGACGCGTCGTTCGGGATCGGCGATGTCGGTGCACTCAATCGGCCTTCGTTGTTCGACCTCGCCATGAAGCCGCGCCGTCTCAACAGCCACAAGGGCAGCTACGGCAGCGTCGCGGTGATCGGTGGCCACGACGGCATGGTCGGCGCGGCGCTGCTCGCGTCGCGGATGGCGCTGCACAGCGGTGCGGGACGGGTCTACGTCCGGCTGCTCGCCGCGAACGGTCCGACGCTCGACCTGCTGCAGCCGGAGCTGATGCTGCGATCGACTCTCGACGGCATCGACGCGAACGCCTATGCGATCGGTCCCGGACTCGGTCAGGATGATGCGGCGATCGCGGCCATCGAGCAGTGCCTGACGACGCCGTCCGCGCTGGTGCTCGACGCCGACGCGCTGAATGCGATCGCGAGCCATGGCGTGCTTCGTGAGCATCTCGCGGACCGGCATCCACGGGGATTGCCGCTGGCCGTCCTGACACCGCATCCGCTCGAAGCGTCGCGTTTGCTCGACACCGATGCGAAGAGCGTCCAGGCGGACCGGCTCGCGGCCGCGACGACGTTGGCCAGCCGTACCGGCAGCGTCGTGGTGCTCAAGGGTGCGGGCACCGTCATCGCCGATCCCTCCGGCGCCTGGGTCGTCAATCCCACCGGCAATCCGGCGCTCGCGACTGGCGGGACCGGTGACGTGCTCTGCGGTCTGATCGCAGGCCTGGCCGCGCAGGGGCTGTCGCCGCTGGACGCCGCGCGTGCAGGAACCTGGCTGCATGGCACCGCCGCCGACGATCTCGTCGCGAGCGGCATGGGACCGGTCGGGATCGCCGCGTCGGAACTGATCGTGGCGATCCGCTCGGCAATCAACCGCCTCGTGCATCGGGCCGGCTGACGTCAGTCCACGCCGAGGCCGTGGCGCTCGTGCCATTCGGCCAGCGACTCGGATGGCCACAGGGCCTTGTGACGATGGCCCTTGCCTTTCGGCACGTCGACCCAGGCCGGCACGAAGTCGAGCGCCGCTTCGACGACTTCGGGCGGCTTCGGCAACGGCGTGTCGATCGCGGACGCGTGCGGATGGATCAGCGCCGGCCAGCGCGGATCCCACAGCCACAACGCGCTGCCGCACTTGAGGCAGAACCTGCGTTCGGCGGGCGAGCGCGTGGCGCGCTTGCCCGGCTCGCGCATCAGCGCGTGGTAGAGGCCGAGATGCTGCTTGCCCTTCACCTTCATCGATGCGGCGTCGCCACCGAGGTTGATGCCGTAGCCGCCGCTGCCGGCCGTCTTGCGGCAGATCGAGCAGTGGCAGTGCATGAACGGGTAGAAGGTCTTCGAGTCGAGGTTGAAGGTGATGGCGCCGCAATGGCAGGAACCTTCGAGTTTCATGGTCGTTTCTTTCGGATTTTGTCGAACTGGCACCATACGGCGAGCCGCGCGCCAACCCGGTAGGCAACGATCGTTGTGTCGCGCAGGACTCCCACCTCTTCCAGCGAGCAAAGACTCAATGACCTCCTCTTCAACCACCTGGACCGACCTCGTCGCCATCAGCGAGCGCGTCGCGCCGATGCGACAGCTCTTCGAGACCGACCCGGATCGGCTCGCGAAGCACACGATCGAGGCGGCCGGTCTCGTCCTCGACGCGTCCAAGAACCGGATCGACGATGCCTTGCTCGCGGCGATGCTCTCGCTCGCGAAGAGCTCGGCCGTCGAGGCCCGACGCGATGCGATGTTCGCCGGCCAGAAGATCAATCTCAGCGAGCGACGCGCGGTCCTTCACGTGGCCTTGCGCGCGTCGCGAGACGCGATCTATGAAGCTGATGGGAAAAACGTGATGCCCGAGGTCCATGCAGTCCTCGACCACATGGAAGCGTTCGTCGGACAGGTCCACGGCGGCGCGTGGACCGGACATTCGGGCCAGCGCATCACCGACGTCATCCACATCGGCATCGGCGGATCGGACCTCGGTCCGCGCTTCGCATGCGCCGCGCTCAAGGCATTCCATCACACGGGCTTGAAGGTGCAGTTCGTGGCCAACGTCGACGCGCATGCGATCGACGACGCCGTCGCCGGACTCGATCCGGCATCGACGCTGTTCATCATCGCGTCCAAGACCTTCACGACCGCCGAGACGATGATGAACGCCCACTCGGCGCGCGACTGGTCGCTCGCCGGCGGCGTGCCCGAGCCAGAGCTGCATCGACACTTCGTCGCGGTGTCCACCAACGCCGACGCGGCCAAGGCCTTCGGCATCGACGTTGCGAACATGTTCGGCTTCTGGGACTGGGTTGGCGGTCGCTACTCGTTGTGGTCGGCGATCGGGCTGCCGATCGCGCTGGCCTGCGGCATGGATCGCTTCCGCGAACTGCTGGCCGGCGCACGCGCGATGGACACGCACTTCGCCACCGCGCCGCTCGAAGACAACATGCCGGTCCGCCTGGCACTGATCGGCATCGTCAACGCGAACCTGCTCGGCGCCCGCAGCGTGTGCATCGCGCCGTATCACCAGCATCTCGAACTGCTGCCGGCCCATCTTCAGCAGGTGGAGATGGAGAGCAACGGCAAATCGGTCGACCTCGAAGGACTGCCGGTGTCGCACCGCACGGTCCCGGTAATCTGGGGACAGCCGGGGACCAACGCGCAGCACGCCTACTTTCAGTGCTTGCACCAGGGCACTGAGTGGGCGCCGATCGATTTCGTCGCGGTGATCGACCCGGGCCATCGGCACTTCGAGCATCATCGCGCGCTGCTCGCGAACTGCTTCGCGCAGAGCGAGGCGCTGATGCGTGGCAAGACCACGGCCGAGGCGAAAGCCGAGCTGGTCGCCGCGGGCAAGGACGACGCCGAGGCCAAGCGGCTGGGCCCGCACAAGACCTTCCCCGGTAACCGGCCGTCCAACACGATCGTCCTGTCGCGCCTCGACCCCGCGTCGCTCGGCGCGCTGATCGCGCTCTACGAACACAAGGTGCTGGTGCAGGGCGCGATCTGGAACATCGACTCGTTCGACCAGTGGGGCGTCGAGCTCGGCAAGGTCCTTGCAAAGACCATCGTCGATGAACTCGAACACGCCGTGCCGGGGACGCACGACGCGTCGACGGCGGCGCTGGTCGACCGGGCGAGGCGACTCGAGGCGGCCTGATTCGCCTGAAACGACAGCGACTTGCAAAGCGGAAACGAATGATTGATCATCATTCTCGTTTACATTCCATCGCCGTCTGTTCTCCTCTCCCGATGATCGTCTGTGTCTGCAAAGCCGTGAATGAACGTGCCATCCGACAGGCGGTCGCTGCGGGCATCGACACGTTCGACGGGATCCAGGTCGAGCTGGGCGTCGGCACCTGCTGCGGCAAGTGTGTGTCCATGGCCTGCGAGGTACTATGCGACGCTCGTTTCGAAATCTACGGACAACACACGCAGCCCGCCCATTCGCCGCTCCGTTTCGTCCCCAGTCCCTCGTCCCGCGAAGTCGCGCTGGGCTGACTCGGCCGTGTTTCCGGCGGTCGCAGCGCCCTCCCTTCACTTCGCAGCAAGGAGTCCACGGTGATCGGTGATCCCGACGTCATTCAGTTCCTCAACAGCCAGCTCAAGAACGAGCTGACTGCCATCAACCAGTATTTCTCCACGCGCGGATCTATCGTCACTGGGGCCCGAAGGCCCTCAGCAAGCACGAGTACGACGAGTCGATCGAGGAGATGAAGCACGCCGACCTGCTCATCGAACGCATCCTGATGATAGACGGCCTGCCCAACCTGCAAGACCTCAACAAGCTGCTGATCGGCGAGACGACACCCGAGATGCTCGCGTGCGACCTGAAGGTCGAGCAGGGCTCGCAGGTCACGCTCAAGGAAGGCATCGCCCACTGCGAGAAGGTACGCGACTACGTCACGCGCGACCTGTTCCAGAAGATCCTCTACGACACCGAGGAACACATGGATTGGCTGGAGACGCACATCGACCTGATCGCCAAGGTCGGCCTCGAAAACTTCCAGCAATCGATGATGGGCGAGCTCGACTGAGCCTGACTTGACCCCGTGCGTTCAGGATGCGCGGCGAATCGGAATCGTCTTGAAGTTTGAGGGCGACGCTGCGACGAAAGTCGCGCCGTCGCTCTCTTTCCTTGAGGTCGCACACGCCTTGCACGAATCGCAACTACCGCAGGCACCGCTGGTCGAGAGCTTGGCCTCGACGCGCCTCACCTGCGCGTCGGAAAGCCCCGAACGCGCCGCCAGCAACGCTGCGTGGGACGCGAGCGACTTGCGCCACGTCGCGGGCATCAGCTTGAGCCCGGCGTACGACATCGCGATCGCGACGATCGCGAAGACCAGCAGGTCCTGAACGATCGCGTTCACGTCAGGCTCCGGTGGCCCACAGCGTGGCCCGATAGGTGACGAACGACGCGAGGTAAGCGAGCGCGAACAGGTACGCAGCCATGATCAGCGGATAGCGCCACGAGTTGGTCTCCCGCTTGACAGCTGCGAGCGTCGACAGGCACTGCGGCGCGAAGACGTACCAGGCGAGCAGCGAGAAGGCCGTGGCCAGCGACCAGCCGGACGCGATCATCGGCGTCAGCTGCGCGGCGACTTCGTCGCTGCTGGCCGACAGCGAGTACACCGTGCCGAGCGCGCCGACCGCGACCTCGCGGGCCGCGAGACCCGGGATCAGCGCGATCGAGATCTGCCAGTTGAAGCCGATCGGCGCGAAGACTACTTCCATCGCACGACCGATCATGCCGGCCAGGCTGTACTGGATGGCGGGACCGGTGGCGCCCTCGGGCGGCGACGGGAAGCTGGACAGGAACCACAGCACGATCATCAGCGACAGGATGATGGTGCCGACCCGCGACAGGAAGATGCGCGCGCGCTCGACCAGGCCGATGAAGAGGTTGCGCGGATTGGGCCAGCGATACGACGGCAGCTCCATCAACAGCGCATGGTGGGTCGTTGGGCCGCCCATCAGCTTGAAGACCCAGGCGACGCCCATCGCGCCGACGATGCCGGCGAGGTAGAGGATGAAAAGCGTCATCCCTTGCAGATTGAACACGCCCCACAGCGTCTCGCGCGGCACGAACGCCGAGATGATCAGCGCGTACACCGGCAGCCGTGCCGAACAGGTCATGAGCGGCGCGATCATGATGGTGACGATGCGGTCGCGCCAACTGGCGATGGTGCGGGTCGCCATGATCCCCGGGATCGCGCACGCGAAGCTCGACAAGAGCGGGATGAACGATCTTCCGGACAACCCCACCGTGCCCATCACGCGATCGAGCAGGAAGGCGGCTCGCGGCAGATAGCCGGAGTCCTCGAGTGCGAGGATGAAGAGGAAAAGGATCAGGATCTGCGGCAGGAACACCAGGACGCTGCCGGCGCCGGCAATCACGCCGTCGACCAGCAGGCTGCGCAGGATGCCGTCCGGCAGCAGATGTTCGACACCCATGCCCAGGCCGTCCATGCCGGCCTTGATCGCGTCCATCGGCAATTGCGCCCAGCTGAACACGGCCTGGAACATCAGGAACAGCGTGACCGCCAGAACGACCATGCCCCACACCGGGTGCAGCACGACTGCGTCGATCGCGTCGTCGACGCGCGCGTCGACGGTCGGCTCGTGGACCGCGATCGCGAGGATGCGGCGCACCTCGGCCTGCGCGGCGAGCACGTCGTCGATCGACGCATCGCGCCACGGCGCAATCTCTTGTGGCGATCGAGGCTGGAGGCTGCCGCGCGCTTCGATCTGCGCGATCAGGTCACGCGCGCCGTCGCGTTGCACGGCAACCGTCTCGACGACCGGCATGCCGAGCTCGCGTTCCAGCGCGGGGATGTCGATGCGGATGCCGCGCTTCTTCGCGACGTCGCTCATGTTGAGCGCGAGGACGATGGGCACGCCGAGTCGCTTGACCTCGACGACCATCCGCAGATTGAGCTTAAGGTTGGTGGCGTCGGTCACGCAGACCAGCAGGTCCGGTCGCCCCTCGTCGGCGCGCGCGCCGCGGACCACGTCGCGGGTGACGGCTTCGTCGACGCTGACTGCGTTGAGGCTGTACGCGCCCGGCAGGTCGAGGACGCGGATCTGCCTGCCGCCGGGCGTGACAAAGAGGCCTTCCTTGCGCTCGACGGTGACGCCGGCGTAGTTGGCGACCTTCTGGCGGCTGCCGGTCAGCAGGTTGAACAGCGCGGTCTTGCCGCAGTTGGGATTGCCCAGCAGCGCCACGCGAAGATTCGGCGGACCCGAGGCGAGCGCGGCGTCGCTCATGAATCGTTGCCCGGCAGATCGGGCACAACGCGGATGAAGTCGGCTTCGTGGCGACGCATCGCGAACGTGGAACCGCTCATGCTTCGACGACCGCTGTCGGTGGCCGACAGACGCACGGCGATCGGCTGGCGACCCGGATGACCCTGCGCGATCACGCGAACGCGCTCGCCGGGGACGAAGCCGATCTCGATCAGTCGCAGCACCAAGTCACGATCGGCATCGTTGTCGGTCGGCAGCACCGCATGGATCGTGGCAAAGCCGCCGACGGCGAGATCCGACAGAGCGATCGCGGCCTGATCGTCGACCATCGCAGTGTCTGCGCTGCGCGACGTGGGCACGTCGGCGTGCTGGGCGAATGCGGTGGAGGAACGGTCGAGGATCGTCATTGCGGGAGGTTCGGACCACCGCGAGTGGGAGCGGTTGACTGAACGAGAATTGTTTGCATTCGTAGTATAACCGCGACGCCCCGCATCGCGACGCGCGCCGACGTTTCGGGCAACCCACCTTCCCGCCGGATTCGATCGATGCCTCGCCACCTCCCGCTCTTCCTCGTCGCCCTTCTTCTCGTCGGCGTCGATGCATCGATGCCGACCCGCGCGGCCATCGTGGTCCGCGACGACGCCGGCCTCGAGGTCCGTCTGGAACAGCCAGCCCGTCGCATCGTCAGCCTGGCGCCACACATCACGGAACTGCTCTTCGAGATCGGGGCGGGCAACGCCGTGATCGGCGCCGAGCCCTACAGCGACTATCCCGAAGCCGCGAAGCGCATCCCGCGGGTCGGTGGACTGTCGGGCATCGACATCGAGACCATCGTGGCGCTGAAGCCCGACCTCGTGATCGCGTGGCAGAGCGGCACGTCGAAAGCGCAGATCGAGACGCTGGCTCGGCTGCACATCCCGGTCTTCCGCAGCGAGCCGCACACGCTCGACGACGTGGCCGCGACGATGTCGCGTTTCGGGGCGCTGACCGGACACGGTGACGAGGCGCGCGCCGACGTCGCCCGCTTCACCGAGCGTGTGTCGCAGTTGCGCGCGACGTACGCGGCGCAAACACCGGTGCGGGTGTTCTATCAGGTGTGGAACAAGCCGCTGATGACCGTCGGCGGGCCGCAGCTGATCACCCAGGCCATCGCGCTCTGTGGCGGCCGCAACGTCTTCGGCTCGCTCGGGGCGCTGGCACCGACGGTCGACGTGGAAGCCGTCATCGCGGCGGACCCGCAGCTGATCGTGACGTCGTCGACCCGTACCGATCACACGGCCGATCTTGCGCAGTGGAGTGGATGGAGCGGCGTGTCGGCGGTTCGCGACCGGCGCTACCTGTTCCTCGACCCGGCGCTGATCTCGCGACACACCTCGCGCATCCTGATCGGCACGGACACGCTGTGTCGTGCGATTGACGCGGTCAGGACGAAATGACCTGCTTTTGCCGCGGCACGCGACCCATCAGATAGAACTCGTCGTTGGGTCGCATGCCGGTGACGTTGGCGACACGGTTCGACAGCCCGAAGAAGGCCGTGATCGCCGTGATGTCCCAGATGTCCTCGTCGTCGAAGCCGTGCGCATGGAGCGTCGCGTAGTCGCCGTCGTCGACCGTATCCGACGCGACGCAGACCTTGATCGCGAAATCGAGCATCGCCTTCTGGCGCGGTGGCAGGTCGGCCTTCGCATGATTGACCGCGACCTGGTCGGCCAGCAGCGGCTGCTTCGAGTAGACACGCACCAGAGCGCCATGCGCCACCACGCAGTACAGGCAGCGGTTGCGGGCGCTGGTTGCCGTCACGATCATCTCGCGGTCGGCCTTCGTGAGGCTGCCGGCCTCCTTGTCCATCAATGCGTCGTGATACGCGAAGAACGCACGGAACTCGGCCGGCCGATGGGCCAGCGCGAGGAAGACGTTGGGCACGAAGCCGGCCTTTTCCTGCACGCCGAGGATGCGCGTGCGGATGTCGTCGGGAAGGTCGACGAGTTCGGGGACCGGATAGCGACTGATGGGCTTCGGGGTCACGACTGTGGCTTCCAAGGGTGTGTTCATGCGGTCTTCTCCAGTTGGGGCTGGGCTCCGAGTCCCGACGCCTGGCGGAACACGGCCTCCATGCGGTCGAGCATGCCTTCGATGCCATGGCGCTCGCGGACCACGGCCAGCGCGTTGCGGGCCATGCGCTCGCGACGGGGCTCGTCGCCCATCAACGCGACGATCGCGTCGCGCAGACCGGCCGGATCTTCCTTGCCGACGATGCAGGCTGTGTCGTCGGCACCGCCACCGGATACCGATCCGTAGGCCACCTCACCGATCGCGCCGGCATCGGTGGTGATCACGGGGATCCTGCAGGCCATGGCCTGCAGGATTGCCTGCGGCACGCCTTCGTTGGCGTACGACGGCAACGCGAACAGGTCCAATGCGTGCAACCACGGGATGACATTGGGCTGGTTGCCGGCGAAGCGCACGTGATCGCGGATCGCGAGCTTGTCGACCAGCGCCTCGAGCGCCTCGCGTTGCGGACCGTCGCCGACGATGACGAGCCGCATGCCGCGACTCCCCTGCAGTCGCAACGCTTCGGCGAAGCCCTCGATCAGATAGCGGTGGCCCTTCCAGCTGCGGAGCGTCGCGACGATGCCGACGACCAGCGCGTTCTCTTCGGCGCCGATGGTGTGACGCGCCACCGCGCGCTCGCGCGCCGACGCGGGACGGAAGGCCTGCGTGTCGATGCCGGTCGGAATCGACAGCACGCGCGCGGGGTCGAGCTTGAGACGCGCCACGAGCTGCTCGCGCAACGATTCTCCGGTCGTGACCACGTAGCATGAAGCATCCCGATACAGCCATCGACTGGCGAAATTGTCAGGGACCGGCGCCGAGATATGGCGCGTGCGGACGATCGGCGGCGCACGGCGCAGCGACGCCCACGCGAGCGCGACCAGCCAGCTGTCGGTCGAACTGTGGGTGTTGACCACATCGGCCGGATGGGCCGTCAGCCAGTCACGCAGGACCCCGATGCCGCCGAGGCGCTTTTTCTCGATCGGCAAGGCCGTCACCGGCACGCGAAAGCGCGAAGCCTCCGCGAAGATGCGTGCGGAGACGGGAGCGATCAGCGTGACGCGATGGCCGCGCCCGATCATGCCACGCGCCTCAGCGAGGATGCGCAGTTCCTGTCCACCCCAGCCGCAGGACGACTCGGTGTGCACGATGTGCATCGGCTGCGCGGAAAAACTAGTCATCAGGCGTCCGACGTGGCTGCTACCGGCACGACCTGGGGCCTGACGCTGTCGAGCGCGTACTGGATGCGGTAGAGCTTCGCGTAGATGCCGTCCGATGCGAGCAGGTCCTGGTGCGTGCCGACCTCGACAATGCTGCCCTGATCGAACACCGCGATGCGGTCAGCGCTCTCGATGGTCGAAAGTCGGTGCGCGATGACAACCGTCGTGCGACCGCGCATCAGCTCGGACAACGCCGCCTGCACATGACGTTCCGATTCGGAGTCGAGCGCGGATGTGGCCTCGTCCAGGATCAGGATGGGCGCGTCCTTGAGCACGGCGCGCGCGATGGCGAGACGCTGGCGCTGGCCGCCCGACAACCGCACGCCGTTTTCGCCGATCATCGTGTCGAAGCCGTCTGGCATGTCGTCGATGACGTGCGCGAGGTGAGCGGCCTCGGCCGCGCCGCGCACGGCGGCCCCCAACGCATCGCCCTTCAATCGCGTCAGCTTGTCGCGACTCGCACCGTAGGCAATGTTGCTCGCGACCGTCTCGTTGAACAGCACGACGTCCTGGCTGACCATCGCAATCTGCGCGCGCAGGCTGGCTAGCGAGATCTGCTCGATCGGCACGCCGTCGATCAGGATGCGGCCCGAGGTCGCGTGATAGAACCGCGGAATCAGGTTGGCGAAGGAGGTCTTGCCGCCGCCCGACGACCCCACCAGCGCGATCGTCTCGCCGGCCGCGATGTCGAGACTGATGCCCTTCAGCGCCGCGCGCCGCATGCGTGGCTCCCCGGCACCCGCCTCCACGACCATCTCGTTCTCGTTGCGGACGATCGGCTCGTCGACATAACGCAGCTCGACCTCATCGAAGGTGATGGCGCCGGCCGCGCGCCCCAGCTTCACGGTGCCCCGGTCGTCCTCCGTGTGCTCGTCGATGAGCCCGAAGACGCCTTCGGCCGCGGCCAACCCGCGCTCGAGCGGACCGCTGATCTCGGCGAGCTGCTTCATCGGTGCGAGCAGGAAGGTCGTGGTCGCGACGAACGACACGAAGCTGCCTGCGGTCATCGAATCGGTGCGCGCCAGCTCGAGCGCGAAATAGATCATGAAGGCGACTGCGAACGCCATCAGCAACTGCGTCGCCGGCACGGTCACCGAACTGGTCACGCTGATGCGCATCGCGTTGCCGCGCAGCCGGTCGACGGTGCGGCCGAAGCTGGAGCGCGCGTCGGACTCGCCGCCGTAGATCTTCACGACCTTCTGGCAGTCGATGGTTTCCTGCACGACGCGCGTCAGCTCGCCGGTCATGTGCATGTTCTTCCGCGACAGTTCGCGCATGCGCTTCGACAGTTTGCGGACGATGACGGTCACGACCGGCAGGACTGTGATGGTGAACAAGGTCAGGCGCCAGTTGAGCCACAGCAGCGTGCCCATCAGCCACAAGCAGGTGAAGCCGTTGCGAACGACGCTGGTGACGACACCGGTCGTGCTCTGCATCACGTTCTGCGCTTCGAACACCAGCCGCGACACAAGGCTGGACGACGAGTGCGCATCGAAGTAGCGGGTCGGCAGCGCGACCAGCCGATCGAACATCTCCGTGCGCAAGGTGTTCAGCACGCGGTTGCCGATGTAGGCCATGGCGTAGCTGTTCAGGAACGTGAACACGCCGCGCACGATGAAGAGACCGACGATAGCCGCGGGATAGACCCAGGTGTCGTAGTCGCCGGTCGCCGCGAAGCCGCGATCGACCAGCGGCTTGAGCAACGCCCCGAAAGCCGCGTCCGTCGTGGAGGCGATCACCGAGCACAGCGCACCGACGATGAAGATGCCGCGATACGGCCTGATGTAGCCAAGCAGACGCCGGAACAAGGGCCCCGTGTCGGTGGATGCCCGGCGCGGCGCCTTCGCGGGTTTGGCGGGGTCAGAAGACGAAGGGTCGGCCATGCGATCGGGTTGGAGCGGTCGCCGTCGACCGTGTCGGGTGGGTACTGAGTCTAGCATCGGGCCCCTCGTGCGAGAGGGCCCGAACCGGGTTCAGTGGGCCGCCAGCAGCGAGCGATACAGCCCGATCAGCGCGCTGGCGAGCACGGCCATCGACCAGGGTTCGGCCGCGCTCCGGGCCGCGCTTCTCAGGGATGTCCGGCGAGTCGCGTCGGTGCCGACCGCGATCTGCATCGCCACCGCCAGAGCCTCGTGCTCGCCACTCGGGACGATCCAGCCGTTGACGTCCTCGTCGACCAGTTCGGCGGCGCCGCACGCGTCGGTCGTGACGAGCGGCAGCCCGCAGGCCAGTGCTTCGAGGCAAGCGTTGGGAAACGGATCGTAGAGTGTCGGCGCGAGGCAGAAGTCGGCCATCGCGTAATACGGCAACGGGTCCACCACCGATCCGACGAAACGCACGCGGTCGTCGACCCCGAGACGCCTTGCCTCGGATCGATAACGATCCCGATGCTTGTCGTCACCGACGATCACGAGCACGGCACCGGCGCACTCGAGCAGCGCGCGCAACGCGTGGCCGACGCCCTTCCGCTCGAAGCCCGAGCCGACCATCGTGAAGACCGTCGCATCGTTCGAAAGGCCCAGCCGCTTCCGAAGAACGTGGCGATGCACCGCGCTTGCGTCGGGATGGAAGTGATCGAGATCAACGCCGTTGCGGATCAGCACCAGCTTGTCCGCAGCGATGTCGAAACGTTCGACGATCTCGCGCCTGACCATCTCGGAATTGCAGATCACCGCGTTGAGTGCCGGGTGCTGAAACATCGCGCGCTCGGTGCGCACGAGGTAGCGATGATGGGGATTGAGTGCGATGCCGAATCGCGTCGAAGCGTTGGCCGCACGGGCACGGCGCTCGAGCCAGACCGCGTGCACGCCATCACCCGCGCGATAGATCGGCAGGCCGACGATGCGCTCGTGGCTCTGAACCAGATCGAAACGTTCGTCGCGAAGACGCTTGCGGACCGCGCTCGCGAACGAGGCATCGCGCCACACGCTGCCGACATAGAACGGGTCGCAGCGGATCAGCCGCACTGCGCCACGATCCGCTTCGACGTCACGCCAGCTGCGCGCCAGAACCGCGATCTCCACGGCCTGATCCCGATCTGCACTCAGGGCGCTCATCGCGCGTGCCGCGAACCGCTCGGCACCGCCATACGGGTTGTAGCGCGCGCGAACCAGGGCGATCTTCAACGTGCGACGTTCAGGCGAAGCGCAAGAGGTCGTTCGCGCCCTCGACTTCGCGCATCAAAGCATCGATCGCGTCGAGTACATGGCCGACCGGAAGCTTGACCAGGCAGTCGCTGACCTTGCCGCCGCCACAACCGTCCTGCCCGCACGGCCGACAGGTATGCGTGGTGCTCGACACCACGCGATGTGCGACCTGCCACGGTCCCCAGTTGAATTCTCCGGACGGTCCAAACAGCGCCACGGTCGGCGTGCCCATCGCCGCGGCGATGTGCATCGGCGCGGAGTCGATGCCGACGAACAGCTTCGCCTTCGCGATCGTCGCAGCGAGCCGGTTGAGGCTGCCGCCATCGTCGGCGACCTTGAGGCGTTCGAGCGGCAACGCGGGCATCGCTTTCACCGCAGCGACGATGGCCGCGACCATCGTCCGTTCGCGATCGTCGGGCGCGCACGACAGCACGACGGTCTCGCCCCGTCGCAGCAGCGCAGCGATCAACGCGGCATTGCTCGCGACCGGCCAGCACTTAAACAGCCAGCGGGAGGTCGGCTGCATCGCGACGAAGGGGCCGTCGACACCGAGCCGGGTCAGCAAGTCGATCGCATCGCGTTCGCCCTGTTCGCCGGGTGCCATGGTCAAGTTCGGCTGCCGTTCGATAGCCAGACCCAGTCGACGCAACGCGTCGAGGTTCTGATCGACGGTGTGCCGGCGTCCGAGCGCGGCACCCGAACCCACCGACGATGCGTTCGAGTAGCGATGCGTGAAGCTTCCGTTCCAGAAGCGTGCAGCGATGCCGGTCTCGTCGCGCAGACGCGGTGCGATCGCATGAAGTGGCGACAACGCACGCGCGAGCCAGGCGCCACGACGATGATCGGTGAGATGGATCACGAGATCGTAGCGACGCGCGCGCAAGCTCGACAGCAAGCCGCGCTCGGCTCGCAGGTGCGCCAGCGGACCCGACCTCTTCCAGTGGCGGTCGATGGTGTGGACCAGCGCGAGATCGGGGTTGAACGCCAGCATCGGCAACGTCTCGCGATAGACCAGCGCATCGACCTCGACCTGCGGCGCGGCCTGCTTGAGGGCCGTGAACACCGGCGACGTCAGCAAAACGTCACCGTGATGCCGCAGCATCACGACGAGCACGCGTTTCAGCGCGCCGAAGTCGATGGCGTCCACCGGCCGCTGCAGGGGGACGGCAGGACCGATCATCCGTACATGAAGTGGACGTTCTCGGGCGCGAGCCACTCGCCGAGACCGCCGACCAGGCCGTCGTCGGCGATCACCCGCCAGCCGTCGCCCAGATCGATCTCGCAACGCGCACCGGGCGTCGCGTGCGAGGTGCAATACGAGATCGTGATGCGGCAGCCGGGATCGACCGGCGCGTCATTCGTGGAGCCCTGGACGGCGCGGTACGCAGACAGCAGCTGGCGCAGCCGCACCGCGTCCGACGCGCCATTCATCGACAGGTGCAGTCCACGTGCAAAACGTCCCCGGGCCATCGCGAGGTCGAGCACGCTGTCGGCGGCCATCCGCATGCCGCCCGAGAAGTCGTCGTTCTTGACGACGCCCGTCAGGATCACGAGCTCGTCCTCGCGCAGCCGGTTGCGATGCGCGTCGAACAACTGGTTGTAGACCGTGACCTCGAGCTGCCCGCTGGCGTCGTCGAGCGTGACGATCAGCATCTTGCCGCGGCGGGTCATCGTGGTGCGGCACGCGGAGACGATGCCGGCCACGGTCTGCGGCTCGCGCGACGCGACCAATGCAGAAATCGAGGTACGCGCGAAGCGGCGCACCTCGGTCTCGTAGCCCTTGAACAGATGGCCCGAGAAGTAGAAGCCGAGCGCGAGCTTCTCTTCGGCCAGCGCCTGCTTCTCGGCCCAGGCCGGCATGCGCACCGGCTCGGGGCGATGGGCATGGTCTTCCGGTCCGCCGAACAAGCTGACCTGGTTGGCGTGCAATTCGGCGTGCTCGGCGGCATCCATCGCGCGCCCGATCGATGCGAACACCGAAGCCCTGCCCGGCCGCCCTTCGGCGGACAGGGAGTCGAACGCACCGGCGCGAACCAGCGCCTCGATCACCCGGCGATTGACGAGTCGCTTGTCGATGCGTGCGCACAGGTCGAAGACATCCTTGTAAGGCCCGTTGCGACGCGCGGCGACGATCGACTCGATGGCCGCGCCGCCGGTCCCCTTGACCGCGCAGAGGCCGTAGCGGATCGCGTCGGCGCGACCCGCGAGCTTTGTGTGGCGCACCGGCACGAAGTGCGCTTCCGACGCGTTGAGGTCGGGGGCGAGCACCGTGAGGCCGTGGTGGCGCGCGTCCTCGATCAGCGACTTGATCTTGTCGGTGTCGTCCTGGGCCGCGGAAAGGTTGGCCGCCATGAACTCGGCGGTGAAGTGGATCTTGAGCCAAGCCGTCTGCACGGCCAGCAGCGAGTAGGCCGCGGCGTGCGCCTTGTTGAAGCCGTAGCCCGCGAACTTCTCCATCAGGTCAAAGATCTCGTTCGCCTTGTTGCGCGTGACGCCGTTCTTCTCGGCGCCTTCGCCGAAGATGACGCGATGCGTGGCCATCTCGTCGGCCTTCTTCTTGCCCATCGCACGCCGCAGCAGATCGGCGCCGCCGAGCGAGTAGCCGCCGATGATCTGCGCCATCTGCATGACCTGCTCCTGGTAGACCATGATCCCGTAGGTCTCTTCGAGGATGGCCTTGACGCGGGGGTCCGGGTACTCGAAGCGCTCGCCCTTCTTGCGCGCGATGAAATCGGGGATCAGGTCCATCGGCCCCGGCCGATACAGTGCGTTGAGCGCGACGATGTCGCCGAAGCGGTCGGGCTTGGCCTCGACCAACATGCGGCGCATGCCGGGACTCTCGAACTGGAACACCGCGACCGTCTCGGCGCGCCGGAACAGATCGTAGACGCGCGGATCGTCGAGCGGGATACCTTCGAGCGTAAAGGTGTGCTGGTCTTCGTAGAGACGGCGGATGTGAGCCGTGGTCCAGTCGAGGATGGTCAGCGTGGTCAGTCCGAGAAAGTCGAACTTGACGAGGCCCGCGCTCTCGACGTCGTCCTTGTCGTACTGGCTGACGACGCTCGCCGCCGCGTCGTGCGAGCCCGGCTGGGCGTAGAGCGGCGTGAAATCGGTGAGCTTGCCCGGCGCGATCAGCACGCCGCCCGCGTGCATGCCGACGTTGCGCGTGATGCCTTCGACCTGTTCGGCGAGCGCGAGGACGCTGCGGACCTCGTCCTCCTTTGCCTCGCGTTCGGCGAGCAGCGGCTCTTCCTTGCGGGCATCGGCGATGGTGACGAGCCGGCCCGGCTTGAACGGGATCAGTTTCGCGATGCCGTCGACGAAGTTGTAAGGCAGGTCGAGCACGCGGCCGACGTCGCGGATCGCGGCCTTGGCGGCCATCGTGCCGAAGGTCGCGATCTGTGCCACCGACTGGGCGCCGTACTTCTTCTTGACGTAGTCGATGACCGTGTCGCGGCCTTCCTGGCAGAAGTCGATGTCGAAGTCGGGCATCGACACGCGTTCCGGATTGAGGAAGCGCTCGAACAGCAGGTTGTAGGCGAGCGGGTCGAGGTCGGTGACGCCGAGCGAATAAGCCACCAGCGAGCCCGCACCCGAGCCGCGGCCCGGGCCCACGGGAACGCCGTTATTCTTGGCCCAGTTGATGAAGTCCGCGACGATCAGGAAGTAACCGGGGAAGCCCATCTTGCAGATCGTTTCAGCCTCAAACGCGAGCCGCGTCGCATAACGCGGTCGTTCGATCTCGCGCTTCGCCACGTCGGGATACAGATGCTGCAGGCGACGCTCGAGTCCCGTTTCGGCCTCGAGCACCAGATGCTCGTCGAGCGTGCGGCCGGCCGGCGTCGGGAACAGCGGCAGCCGCGGCTTGTTGAGCTGCAGTTCGAGGTTGCAGCGCTTGCCGATCTCGACCGCGTTGATGGTCGCGGACGGGATGTCGGCGAACAGCGTCGTCATCTCGTCCTGCGTCTTCAGATACTGCTCGGCCGTGAAGCGCCGCACCCGGCGCGGGTTGGCGAGCATCTCGCCCTCGGCGATGCAGGTTCGCGCCTCGTGCGCGACGAACTCCTCGCGCGTCAGGAACTGCACCGGATGCGTGGCCACCACCGGCAAGCCGAGCTCGTCCGCGAGCGAGACGGCCGCGTCGATGTAACTCTCGGCATCGGCCTGACCGTAACGCTGCAACTCGATGTAGAAGGCGCCCGGGAAGCTCGCGGACCAGCGCCGCGCCTGCTCTACCGCGTGGGCATGCCGACCACCCGCGAGCGCGAGACCGATGTCGCCGACCTGCGCGCCGGACAAGGCGATCAAGCCCGACGTGCCGACTTCGGCGAACCACTCGAAGCGCAACTCGGCCCGTCCCTGTCCCGCGTTCTCGAGGTAACCGCGCGACAGCAGTTCGCAGAGCGCGAGGTAGCCGACCGGGTTCTTCGCGAGCAGCAGCATGCGGCTGGCGGTGCGATGCGCGCCGTCGCCCTCGCCGGTGATCCACACGTCGCAACCCGCGATCGGCTTGACGCCTGCGGCCCGCGCAGCCTTGTAGAAGCGCACGAGGCCGAACAGATTGGACAGGTCGGTGAGCGCCAGGGCCGGCTGCGCATCCTTCGCGGCCGCCTCGACGGCGGCGTCGATGCGCACGATGCCGTCGGAGATCGAATACTCCGAGTGCATACGCAGATGCACGAACTTCGGGTCCAACGAGGGGTTCTGCGATGCGATTTCAGCCATCCGGCATTTTAGCGTGCGGGGTCGGCGCCTCGTTCGTCATCGGGCAAAGATCGACGATTCGGCGCTCCTAAAATCGCGCCCTGTGTCCGTCCTGAACATCGCCGCCTACCGCTTCGTCCCGCTTGCCGACCCCAGCTCGTGGATCGAACCCTTGCGTGCGCGCTGCGGGGCATCGAGACTGAAGGGAACGATCATCGTGGCCCGCGAAGGCATCAACCTCTTCCTCGCGGGCGAGGCGGCGGCGATCGAAGGCTTCGTGAGCTGGCTGGCGAGCGATCGGTTGTTCGTCGATGGCGACGGCACGCCGGCCCTCGATGGACTCGACGTCAAGCGCAGCTGGTCCGAAGCGCAGCCGTTCGGCCGCCTGCTGATCAAGCACAGGCGCGAGATCGTCACGATGCGCCGACCGGCCGTGCGACCGAGCACGGTGCGCGCACCGGCCATCGACCCGGAGCGCCTCGCCACCTGGCTTGCGCAGGGCCACGACGACGACGGCCGCCCGGTCGTGCTGCTCGACACGCGCAACGCGTTCGAGGTCGCGCACGGCAGCTTCGAGGGCGCGCGACATCTGGGACTGGAACGCTTCGATGCGTTTCCCGACGCGATCGAACCGTTGCGCGCCGAACTGGGCGACGAGACCGTCGTCACCTTCTGCACCGGCGGCATCCGCTGCGAGAAGGCCGCGCTCCACATGCGCGACGCGGGCTTCTCGCGCGTCCTGCAGCTCGAGGGCGGCATCCTCAACTACTTCGCGAAGGTCGGCGACGCGCACTGGCGTGGGGACTGTTTCGTGTTCGACGAGCAGGTTGCGCTGGGCACCGACCTCAAGAGGTTGGACGCGAAACGCGGAACCTAACTAAGGCTGCCGCACCGACCACTTGGCGGAAGCTCGTCGACGTTGCTCCGCGGTCCTCAGCTCGACCTCGCGGAATTGGCCGCGACCATGAACGCGTCGAAGAATTCCACCAGCTCCCCGTAGCCGTCGAGCGGCAGGATGTGGGCGATGTACTGGTCGGGCCGGACGACGACGACGCAGCCGGTCGATCGGTCGATGCCGCGCAGATCGAAAAGATCCGTCGACCGGACGTCGGCACAAAAGACCTTTTCGTAGTCGATGAGGCCGTAGCGGCCTTTCCTGGGCAGCAGCAGCGCCGGCATCGCGTCGATGGACAGTTCACGATGTCCCTGCTGGAAGATGGCTCGCACGTCGAACACCGCGTCGATGTCGGCGCCGGTCGCCGTGAAGCGGCGAATCGGCGAAGCATCGTCGTCCTGAAGCAACGTGCACAAGCTTCGCACAGCAGACGTCGTGCCGTCGTCGTCGCGCGCGGCGAACATCATCAAGCGCCAACGACCGTCCGCCTTCATCACGTGCCCGAGCTGCATGGGTCGCGCATCTGCGAGCCGGATGACTGGCGTCGAGTAAAACCGCATCCCGATCACCAGCCCCGAGCCCAGATGCCGATGCACAGAATCCGCGCAGATGAGCGATGACGAATAGCGCGTCGCCGTGCCGGCGGTGAAGCCTGCCTGCTTGAGGAAATAGTTCTGAAACTCCGCCGGATCGACGGCGTTCGAGTCTGAGTCGACATCGCGGTCAACGGCACGCTTGGGCGGCGCGCTGAACATCGTCGCGAACCGTCGATCGAAGTCGATGAGCTCCTCGGCGATCGCATGACGTTCGGCCGAATACGTGTCGAGGATCCGCGGTACGGCCTGCCCGCGGATCACCGCGGCCAGCTTCCATCCTAGATTGAAGCCGTCTTGCATCGATACGTTCATCCCTTGCCCCGCCTTCGGCGAATGCGTATGGCATGCGTCGCCGGCGATGAACACCCGAGGTGTCCGATGACCGACGTCCGCTTCGGACACGTCGTCGAAGCGGTCGCAAAGCCGTTGGCCGATCTCGTAGACGGACCACCAGGCAACTTCTTTAACGTCCAGCGTGTAAGGGCGCAGGATGCGTTGTGCCACGGCGACGAGGCGATCGACCGTGATGTCCCGCTCGGCAACGCGCTCGTCGGCCGCGAGCTTGTCGAGTTCGACATAGAGTCGTACCAGGTATCCGCCTTCGCGCGGAATCACCAGGACGCTGCCGCTACTCGAATGGATCGCGGCCTTCAGGCGGATGTCGGGAAAGTCCGTGACCGCCAGGACGTCCATCACGCCCCAGGCTTGGTTCGCGGAGTCGCCGTGCAACACGCGGCCGAGGGCCTTGCGCACACCACTGCGCGCGCCGTCACAGCCGACGACGTAGCGTGCCTTGACGGTTTCCGTCGCACCGGCCCGCGGGCCGCCTGCCCGTGCGAGCCGGACGGTCACCGGATGACCGTCGGTCGCGGTCGTGCCAGGCTCGGGCACGGCCATGCTCAGTCCCTCGAAAATGCGCCCGTAGGCCGGCTCCAATCGGGTGGGACCGCGTTGCATCACGTCGAGGTAGAAGTCGTGCACGCGCGCCTGGTTGAGGATGACGTGCGGAAATTCCGACGTCCCGTCCGCGGTGTCCTGAACTTTGCCGCCGCGGACGATCGTGTCCGGACGTTCGTCATGCGGCTTCCAGAACGACGTCTCGTTGACCCAGTACGATTCCCTGAGCACACGTTCGCTGAAGCCGAACGCCTCGAACATTTCCATCGTCCGACACGCGATACCGTCTGCCTGCCCGAGGACGAGCCGCTCGGGCTTCTGCTCGACGATGCAGGTGCTGATGTCGGGGAAGGCCGAGAGCTGCGCTGCGAGCGTCAGGCCAGCCGGCCCGCAGCCGACGATGAGCACGTCGACCTCGTCGGGAAGGCGATCGACGCGTGAGGCAACGCCAATCTGGAGAGCCGGTTCGGCGAGGTCGGGATCGCCGGGTCGAAACCCGTTGAGATGGAACTGCATCGGTCTTACCTCCACGATGGTAGATCCGCCGGCGACACACCCTGGCCGACGGTTTGATTACGCAGCATACGTATATTCAGTACACTGTCAATTTGGTCGGCCTTGCACTGCCTCGTCGATTTCATCCCATGCTGTTTCTGCAGTTCCGAGCAGGGAGCAACCGTTCGGCGACTACCCCGAGATATGCTCGACCCAAGCAACTTTCTGACGCGAGGAGCAATGAATCTGCCGAAGGTCGACCTGTATGAGATGCCGGGCCATCTGATCCGCCGGGTGCATCAGATTTCGACCGCGCTGTTCAGCGCGGAGTGCGCCGCTTACGACCTGACCTCGGTCCAGTACGCGGCGCTGGCGATGATTCGCCAGCATCCGGATGTGGATGCGACGCGGCTGTCGTCGCTGATCGCGTTCGATAGATCGACGCTCGGCGGTGTCCTCGATCGCCTGGAAGCCAAGTCCTGGATCTCGCGGCATGCGAGCCCGAGCGATCGCCGGGCCCGGTTGCTGCGGCTTACGCCGACTGGAAAGAGCCTCTTGAAGCGCGTCGAGCCCGCCGTCCTACGCGTCCAGCAGCGGATGCTCGAACCGTTGTCCATCGAAGATCGTTCGACCGTCGTCCAGCTTCTTGCAAAACTGGCGAACGCGCACAACGACCTGCTCTCCGCGCCGTTGCGGACACTAAGTGAAAAGGAGTGAGGCACGTCGGCTTCTCGCGGCGACCCGTGTTGGCCTAACGGGTCATGGTCAGTGCATCGAGTTCAGCCGCACTGAAGCCCGCGGCGCTGCGGGCCTCGAGATTGAAGGGACCACGCAGCTGCGGCGCGCGATATTGCACCGCCAGTCGCGCATAGGTCTCGACCGGATCCAGACCGGCGCGATCGCACAGATACGCGTACCAGAGATTGCCGATCTTCACGTGGCCGATCTCGTCGCGCAGGATACGGTCGATGATCGCCGCGCCGGCACAATCTCTGGCCGACTGCAGCTTGTGCCGCACAGCCGGCGACGCGTCGAGCCCGCGCGCTTCGAGCGTGCGCGGCACCAGCGCCACGCGCGCGAGCACGTCGCCCCGGGTCCGCTCGGCCATCTCCCACAACGCGTTGTGGGCCGGGAAGTCGCCGTAGCGATGCCCGAGAGTCGCGAGGTGACCGCACAGCAATTCGAAGTGCAGCGACTCCTCGCGCATGACGGTCGTCCAGTCGCGATAGAAGTTGTCGGGCAGATCGGCGAATCGCCAGCAAGCGTCCGCCGCGAGATCGATCGCGTTGAGTTCGATGTGGGCGAGAGCATGGATCAGCGCCGCGCGACCTTCGGGCGTTGCGACCGAGCGCAGGGTGACCTCGCCAGGCGGGACCAGCAGCGGCAACGCGGGTCGTCCCGGAATGCCTGAGGGGACCGCCAGATGCAATCCGGCGCCGCTCTCGAGAGTCATCGACGCGACGCGCCCGGCTGCCGCCTTGGCCGCAGGATTGCATTCCAGCAGAACGGCCAAAGCTTGGTCGCGCAGGGAGGTCATGGGTGGCACTCGTCGGCCGTCGATACAATCCGGACGCCTCGTCGATGGACGAGACGGTGAGCTACGAGTCTAGTGGAACGCCGGCCTTCGCCCTTCCCCTCACCGAACGAGAGAATGCATGGCCCTCTATAAGCTCGGCGACCTTGTGCCCGACATTTCCACGAGCGCCTACGTGCACGAGAGCGCGACCGTAGTCGGCCATGTCATCTTGGGCGATCACGTCAGCGTGTGGCCGCAGGCGGTGATCCGCGGCGACAGCGCGAGCATCACGATCGGCGCTCGCAGCAACGTGCAGGACGGCGCGATACTTCACGTCGACGACGGTGTTCCGCTGACCATCGGCGAGGACGTGACGATCGCGCATCAGGTCATGCTGCATGGCTGCACGATCGGCGATGGCAGCCTGATCGGTATCCAGGCGGTCGTACTGAATGGCGCCGTGATCGGCAAGGGCTGCCTGGTCGGAGCCGGTTCGCTGGTGACCGAAGGCAAGGTGTTTCCGGACCACGTGATGATTCTCGGCAGCCCCGCGCGCGTGATCCGCGAGCTGTCGCCGAAGGATGTGGAGCGTGTCCGCAACGGCGCCTCGCATTACGTGGCCGAAGCCGTGGCGTACCGCGGTCGCGCGGTCCGCATCGATTGAACGAGAGGGTTGTCCGCACATGAGCGATACGTTGCACAAGTTCCTCTTCGACGCCGGTTCGAGCACGCGCTCGCCGGTCCGCGGAGAGATCGTTTCGCTGGCCGCGACCTGGCGGCAGATCAAGGATCGTCACAGCTACCCCGAACCCGTGTTGCGGATGCTCGGCGAACTGGTGGCGGCTAGCACCCTGCTGTCGGCGAACCTCAAGTTCAACGGCGCGTTGATCATGCAGATCCACGGCGACGGTCCGGTGCGACTGCTGGTCGTCGAATGCAACGCCGACCTGACCGTGCGCGCGACCGTCAAGCTGTCGTCGAACGATCCCATCGCCGACGACGCCACGTTCACCGATCTCGTCAACGTCGGTGGCGACGGGCGCTTCGCGATCACTCTTGATCCGCGCGATCGTTCGCAAGGGCAGCAGCCCTATCAGGGAATCGTGCCGCTGGAAGGCGAGAGCGTGGCCGAGGCGCTCGAAGGCTACATGCGCCGTTCGGAGCAGCTGCACACGCAGTTGTGGCTGGCGGCAGACGACGAGCACGCCAACGGGCTGCTGCTGCAGAAGCTTCCACTGGAAGGTGGCGGAACTGAGACGGCCTTCAATCCCGAGGCCGAAGCGCGGGCCGAAGAGGTCTGGGAGCGCGCGGTCACGTTCGCCAACACGCTCGAACGCAAGGAGTTGCTGGATGTCGATCCATCCACCTTGATGCGCCGCCTCTTTTGGGAAGAAACCCTTGCGGTCTACGACCCTGTTCCGTGCGCTTTCCGTTGTAGTTGCACGCGTGAGCGCGTGGCCGCGATGCTGGTCTCGCTGGGCGCACAGGAAGTCGACGAGACGCTCGCGGAGATGGGCGGCATCCACGTGGACTGCGAGTTCTGCAACAAATCTTACGACTTCGACATGGTGGATTGCGCCCAGCTGTTCGCAACGACCAATACGATGGACGGGGTCCGCGAGCCGGTGCGGCAGCGGCACTGACGAAGTGGTAGGCGACAAGCCTAAATGTCGCGCTGGAATGAACTGCCGCGCGCCCTGTGGCCCCAACAACACCGCAATCAAGGTTCGAAGAAGGAAACATCATGCGCAGCTTTTCATTGATCGCCGCCGGACTTGCCGCAGTCGCGCTGTCTGGCTGCGTGACCTACCCGGTCTATCAACCGGTCCCTTTCGCGCGTCTGACCCCCGAGCAGAGCGCCGCACTGGCTTCGCGTCCTGTTTACCAGGCCGACCGTGACCGTTACGCGGCGGCCAACGCGCTGGTTCAGCAGGAAGACCAGGCCGACCTGGCCGCGCAACAGCAGGCCCAGGTCCTGCAGTCGTACTCCTATGCGTATCCGGGCTACGCGGGATACCCGAACGGTGGCTACTACGGGGCCTATCCGGGCTACGCGGGATACCCGTACGGTGGCTACTACGGAGCCTATCCGTACTACGGCGGCTTTTACCCGGGACTGTCGCTGTCGTTCGGTTACCGCGGCGGCTACGGATACCGCGGCGGATACCGGGGCGATTACCACGGGGATGGCGGCTTTCACGGCGGTGGCGGGTTCCGCGGCCATCGATGAAGCACGAGAGGCCGACAGGACGTCGGTTTCTTTCTGGCCATAAAAAAAGCGCACCCAAAGGTGCGCTTTATCAATTCAGACTGCCGATCTGACGATCGAGCCGCTTGAAGCCTGCTGCTTACAGCGGGGTGATCTTCGAAGCCTGCAGACCCTTCGGGCCCTTAGTCACTTCGAACGAGACCTTCTGGTTCTCTTGCAACGACTTGAAGCCGCTGCCCTGGATTTCCGAGAAATGTGCGAACAGATCGCCACTGCCTTCGTCCGGGGTGATGAAGCCGAAGCCCTTAGCGTCGTTGAACCACTTTACGGTACCGGTTGCCATATTGCTTTCCTTGCAAAGATATAGATTGCGCGTCCATCGAGGCGACGCACCAGTGAGTGCAGAACTGTCAAGGGAAGAAATGGACAACCGACGAATCACGGAACAGCAACCGCGTTGACGAACGACCAACAGACTTGACTTGAAAATTTTGCCGCCCCGTTATACTCCATCCGCGTTTACAAAGCAAAAAATTAGCCCGTACCCCCCTCTTTCGGCACCCATATCTCAGCGCCAAGTCGAATTCCAGCCGAGAGGTTTTCATGCGCGGCAGGCAAGCACCTTGCCGAATCTGCTGGGCATCCAGGAGGACTCTATCGCTGACGGCGCGATCGTCCTGTCGCTGCAGGTGGAGAAGCGACATCTCGCGCCCAACGGCTACCTGCATGCCGCGAGCGTCGCGGCACGCGCGGCCAGTGCGGCGGGCTATGGGTGCGTTGCCCATCTGCCGGCCGGCGCCCGCGGCTTCACGACCATCGAACTGAAGAGCAACTTCCTCGGGACCGCGCTCGATGGTCGCATCGTGGCGCATACGACTCTCGTGCACGGCGGGCGCACGACCCAGATCTGGGATGCGACCGTGAAGGGACCGACCGGCAGGACCATCGCGCTATTTCGTTGCACGCAAATGGTCCTGTGGCCGAAGCGCTGACGATCAATAGCGCGTATTCAGCGACACCGTCGTCACGCGACCGGCCGTGTTGTAACCGTCGACCAGCGCATAACGGCGGTCGAAGGCATTGGTGACCGCGACCCCCACCGTCGTCCCACGCAGTACCTGGTAGCGAACGCCAAAGTTGACGACGCCGTAACCCGCCAGTTCGGTTCTCGAGAAGGTGTTGATGTCCGAATCAAAACGGGCACCTGCGGCCTGTACATCCCCGCTGAACCGCCACGCACCGTAGCTTTTCGCGACCGCCAGCCCGAGGTTGTGCGTCGCCCGGCGCAGCAACAGTTGTCGGGTGTCCTCGTCGATCGGTCGTGCGAAGGTCAGGTTCGCACTCAGCGTCCAGCCATCGATCACGGTGCGGCCCGTGATCTCGAGGCCGGTCACCTTCGCCCGTGCGATGTTGTTCGCGAGAAAAGTATTCGGATCGAACACGATCAGGTCGTGCGTGCGGGTGCGAAACAGCGAAGCCCGCACCAGGCTCGCTTCCTGGGCGTACTGCAGGCCGAGCTCGACGCTGCGGGCCCGCTCGGCCTTCAACGCGGGATTGCCGAAGAACGGGAAATACAGCTCGTTGAAGGTCGGGGCCTTGAAGGCAGTCGAGCCCTGCACGATCGCCTTCCAGCCCGGTGCGAACTTCAGGCCGTATGCAGCGAGTCCGGTCGTCGCATCGCCGAAGTCGGAGTAGCGATCGTGGCGTGCGTTGAACTGGAACTCATTCCAGCTCGCCGGCAGGAACAACGGGCCTGTGTAGCCCGCCATGAAGCTGTCGACCTTGCGCGAAAACCGTGCGCCATCGATGCCGTTGCCGTAGGACGTCGCGTAGCCGGTCTGGTCGAGATGTTCGTAGGCCAACGTGGCGGCGTGCTGGTCGACGCGGAGCGTGTTGCCGATCCGATACTGTCGATCGGTGCTGGTCGTCGAGCCGGTGACGAACGAGAACGGATTGGACGACGTGTTCGCGCTCAGGTCGCGCGACTGACCGGCCAGCAGGTCGATGGCCCAGAACGATGTCGCCTTCAGGCGCGCATACAAAGCGGCATCGGTCTGTCGCGAGCGTTCGTCGTGAGTCTGGATGCGGCCGTTGTAAGCCGGGTCGATGAAGCTGTAGTCGCTCGGGTCGTCGAATTGCAGCCTGCCGTGGCTCTCAAAGTAGCGCGCGCCAACCTCTTGGTCGCCGAAGCGCTGCGAGACGTTGGCAGACACGGAATGATTGCGATAGCCGTCGTAGTCGGGATTGGCCGCCGCGACCCGACCGGCATCGATCGCGGAGAAGCCGTTCGCCGAGCGGTACGACGCGGACACGCCGACGTGGGTGCGGGCATCGCTCGGCCCGAACGACTGCGATGCGTCGACGGATGCGGCACGGGTCTGTTCGCTGCCGTACGTGACGCCTGCGCCGACCGAGCCCGGTGCGCCGCTATCGGTGCCACCGCGCGTGAAGATCTGCACCACGCCGCCGATCGCCTCCGAGCCGTAGAGGCTCGACACATTGCCGCGCACGATCTCGATGTGATCGATCTGGTCGACCATCAGGTGCGCGATCGACGCGGCGCCGCCGTTCACCGCGTTGACGCGAAGGCCATCGATCAGGACCAGCACCTGGTTCGAATTGGAGCCGCGCAGGAATAGCGAGGACTGCGAGCCCAGGCCGCCAGACTGCGCGACGTCGAAGCCGGCCTGGCCGCGCAACAGCGTTGCGAGATCGGGGGCATGGCTGTCCTCGATGTCGGCTCGCGAGATCACGCTCGTGGCCGGCAGCGCATCGCTCAGGCGTTGCGCGGTCCGCGACGACGTGACGACGACCGGGTCGAGCGGCGTGGCCGCGGATTGGTCGACGGACTGCGCCGGCGCAACGGCGGATAGAACGGTGAAACCGGTTCCGCAGATCAGCGGAACCCAGTGGTGATGACGCATTTGAACGCTCCCGATGCCCCGCATCCCCGCGGGGTGATGGCAACAAGGGAACGTCGCGTGCCGAACGCGCGGATGCGACGAAGGCTGGACGTGGATGGACCCGCCGCTCTGCCGGATGGAAGGCGCGGCCGGACATCGCCCACCGCGACATTCCCGACGATTGCCTGGCCGGTATCCGGGCTGGCAGGACCGCCGCGTCCACCTTCCCATGCGGATAGCCCGTTCGAGGATCGAACGAACCGGTCCGTACAGTGGTGATCGACGCGACTGCATCGTCGACATGACGATGCGCCTGCTGACCGTTGCGGGGGCAGCACAGGTTGCGTTCGGCTCGCGCCGCTCGACCCTGTTTCCCGTTTCTCTGGATGAAAGACGCTTCACCTGAGCACCAAGCGGCCGCAAGTCTAGGGATCGACGGTGGGCGCGTCAATCGAGAAGACTCGTCGATGTGCAGCCGCCGACTGTTGCGCGGGCGTCATGGTCCACCTCTGCCTTCCGCTTCGCCTTGACGCTGAATCGACATCGCTCCTAGCATCGCGCCATGTCCATCGATCTCGCGCAGGAACTCGATCGCATCGCCGAACGCGTCGCAGAACTCGCGCGCCTCGTGACCACACTGCGCGAAGAGAACCAGACGTTGCGGATCGCGATCGACCAGCGCGACGGCGAGAACAAGTTGCTGCGCGACCGTCTCGACGCGGCGCGCGATCGGGTCGAGACCCTGATCGCGCGCATCCCGGCCGAACCCTGAAAGCCAACGCCACCATGGAACATCTGACGGTCCAGATCCTCGGGCGCGACTACCGGCTCTCGTGCGAGCCTGCCGAGCGCGAAACGCTGCTCGCCGCGGTTGCCCATGTGGACTCCAACATGCAGACCATCCGCGACCAGGGCAAGGTCGCAGGGACGGAACG